>CAYHNM010000263.1:0-3021 GCA_964357985.1 uncultured Nitrospira sp.
CGCCGCGGGGTCCGGTTCGTCAACGATTCCAAGGGAACGAACGTCGATGCCACGCTCAAGGCGATTGAAAGTATCGATCAACCCATTTGGTTGATTGCCGGAGGCCGTGACAAGGGCGGAGATTTTTCTCGACTCGCGCCGGCCATTCGTCAGCGGGTGAAGGGGCTGATCTTGATCGGAGAGGCGACGCCGTTGATCGCCCAGGCGATGGCCGGATTCTCTGCGATCAGCCGGGCGGCGTCATTGAAAGAGGCAGTGCAGGCGGCGGCCGACAGTGCAGCCTCAGGCGGAGTCGTCCTGTTTTCACCGGCCTGTGCCAGTTTCGACATGTTTGCGGATTATCAGGATCGGGGCCGGCAGTTTAAGGCCCTTGTGCAATCCTTGCCGGCCTAAGGGCGGCGAGTCAGAGGGGATTTGACGCTGAACGATGTCACAGAGAGCTGCAGGGACCCTGGCATTGCCGTGGCCCACCACGAGCCCACGCACCGCGAAGAAGCGGGTGCCGATGGACCACACGCTATTGATCGTCACGATGGTCCTGGCATTGGTCGGCCTGGTGATGGTGTTCAGTGCGAGCGCGGTGGTGGCGGGGAATCGGTTCCACGACTCCGGCTACTTCCTCAAGCGGCAGCTGGCGTGGCTGACATTCGGATTTGTGCTGCTCCACGTCGCGTCGCGGGTCGACTATGTCTGGTGGAAGCGTCTGTCGGTGCCGCTGCTGGGTTTGATGGCGCTGTTGCTGGTGATGGTCTTGATCCCATCGCTCGGAGTCGCGGCCAAAGGAGCGCGGCGCTGGTTGCGTCTCGGACCCATTTCGATTCAGCCGGCCGAGATGGTCAAGCTCGTGGCGGTGATTTATCTGGCGGCCTATCTGACCAAGAAAGAGGACCGGATCACAAGCTTCTCCTCTGGCCTATTGCCCGTGCTGTTCGTGATCGGCGTGTTGAGCGGCCTGGTGCTGTTGGAGCCGGATCTCGGGACCGTGGTTGTGATCGGTCTCGTGACGATCGGACTGCTGTTTCTCGGCGGCGCGCAATTGAAGCATCTGCTGGGGTTGGGACTGTGCGCGGTGCCGGTCGTTTTGGTGCTCGTCCTCGGCTCGAGTTACCGGCGGCAGCGCCTCCTGACGTTTCTGGCGCCTTGGAAGGACGCGTCGAACGCCGGGTTTCAGATCACCCAATCCTTTCTCGCCTTCGGCAGCGGCGGCCCCTTCGGAGTGGGCCTGGGCGAGGGGAAGCAGAAGTTGTTCTTTCTTCCCGAAGCCCATACGGACTTTGTCCTGGCGTTGGTCGGGGAAGAGTTGGGACTGGTGGGAACGGGCGCGATCATTCTGCTCTTTGCGCTGTTTGTGGTGCGTGGCTTTCAGATTGCCGCCCGAGCGCGGATGCCGTTCGGGCGTTATTTGGGCATCGGCATCACGCTGTTGATCGGCGGACAGGCGCTGGTGAATGCGGCTGTGGCAACCGGGATGCTGCCGACCAAAGGATTGACCTTGCCTTTCGTGAGCTACGGCGGATCGTCCCTGGTGATCAGTCTGCTGGCGGTCGGGATCTTGTTGAATATTTCGAGAGATCGCCAAGCTGGGCCCCAGGAGGGTACGGGGCGGGGCGGGCGCGGCAGGTCTGGTCACGGATGACGATACTCATCGCCGCAGGAGGGACGGGCGGGCATTTGTATCCGGCGGTGGCGCTGGCTCGGGAGTTTCAGCGACGCGATCCATCGACCACGATCGTTTTTGTCGGCACGGCGAAAGGAATCGAAACCAAAGTGTTGGCGCACGAAGGGTTTCCACTCGAACTCATTACGGCAAAGCCGGTGATGGGAAAAGGATTGGGAGAAGCGTTGCGGGGATTGTTGTCTGTGCCGATCAGTCTCTGGCAGTCGATGCGGCTGATCTCCCGGTACCGGGCGGATCTCGTCATCGGCGTGGGCGGCTACACCAGTCCGACGATGTTAGTGGCGGCTGCGTTGAAGGGGATTGCCCGGGTCATTCTGGAGCCGAATGCCTATCCGGGGATGGCCAATATTGCGGTCGGCCCTTGTGCGCAACGCGTGTTTCTGGGGTTTGCCTCCGCCGCCGAGAAATTTGCGAAAGATAAAGTTCGCGTGTTCGGGTCGCCGATCCGGCAACCATTTCTGGATGCGATCACGACATCCCCTTCGGTCACCGAAGGTCGGCAGCGGTTGTTGGTTTTTGGCGGCAGTCAGGGTGCGAAGGCGATCAATAGCGCGGTCATCGATGGGCTGAGGACCTTAGCGCAGACACTTCCGCGGCTCTCCATTACGCACCAGACCGGAGAGGCTGACCATGCGAGGGTTGTTGAGGCGTACCGGCAGGCAGGCGTTGAAGCCACGGTCGTCCCGTTTCTCTACGACATGCCGACCGTGTTACGTGCCGCGGATCTGGTGGTGGCGCGTGCCGGGGCGATGACGATTGCAGAGCTGACAGCCTGCGGGAAGCCGGCGATTCTGATCCCGCTGCCGACGGCCATTTACGATCACCAGATGAAGAATGCGCGGGCGATGGAGGCGGCGGGGGGCGCGGTGGTGCTGCCGCAGCCGGAGTTGACCGGGGCGCAGCTGGCCGGATCCATCGCCGGGCTGTTGCAGCAACCGGATCGTCTACGCGCAATGCAGGAGAAGAGTCGGGCGATGAGTCGAATCGATGCGGCCGAGAGGATCGTCCGCGAATGCTATGCGCTCATGGGGGTGAATCATGACATCCACCGGACTGTTGGAGCGACGGGAGTCTAATGCGGCAGCGACGCGAGAGCAGGCACAGCGACCATCAACAGGATCACCAGGATTGAGGCGAACGGCCATGTTTCGAAAAACACAGCACATTCATCTAGTAGGAATCGGCGGGTCGGGGATGAGCGGGATCGCAGAGGTCTTGCTGACGATGGGGTACAAAGTCAGTGGGTCGGATCTGCAAGCCTCGGAAACCACCAGGCGTCTGGAGGAGCTCGGAGGCAAGATTGCGATCGGCCATCACGAAGCCAATATCGGAGAGGCGCAGGT
>CAYHNM010000264.1:0-3012 GCA_964357985.1 uncultured Nitrospira sp.
CGATCCTCCTTGACCGGCTCACGGTCCGGGCTCCACGCGAAGGAACGATCTTGCAGGTCAATGTGCGGGCGGGCGAGTACGCCACTCCGGGTGCGAGCGAGCCGCTCCTGTTGCTCGGCGATACCCAGCGCCTCCAAGTTCGCGCCGATGTCGATGAGGTCAATGCTCCGCTGGTTACTCCACAGGCATCAGGAGTGGCCTCTCTCAAATCCATGGCCGGCACAAAGATCCCGCTGACGTTCGTCCGGATCGAGCCCTATGTGATTCCCAAGAAGTCGCTGACCGGGGACAACAGTGAGCGGGTCGACACGCGGGTACTCCAGATTATTTACAGATTCGATCGTCCACCGTTTCCCGTCTATGCCGGCCAACAAGTCGATGTGTTCATCCAGCGCCACCCCGCCGGTCCGGCAGCATCCACACCCCGCCCTGCAGCGACTCACCGGCAGGAGCCGGCGCCATGACGCGACGCATGTCGATTCTCACCATCGTGCTAGCCGCTCTGAGTCTGACAGCCTGCGTACAGGGAAAGAACTATGAGCGCCCGGCCGTCGACGTTCCGAACCACTGGTCGAACATCGCCGCAGCAGATCCGGCGCAATTTCCCGGCGATCAACAGCCCGACGCCGAATGGTGGCGCGCATTCGGGAATGACGAACTCACAAGCCTCATCGAGCGCGCCCTGCAACAGAATCACGATGTGAAACGCGCCGTGGCCCGCGTGCTGGAAAGCCGGGCGGCCGTCATGTCCGCCTCTGCAGGGCTCTATCCCCAGGTCAATCTACAGGGCAGTTACAGCAACCTCGCTATATCGAAAAACACGCTCGCAGGCCTGGGGCTTGCGCGCGGCGGCCAGCCTGGGCCGCAGGTGTTCGCCACCCCCGGCAGCACATTCGACATCTGGAACGGGTCTTTGGATCTGCGCTGGGAACTGGATTTCTGGGGGCGGATCCGCCGCGGCGAGGAGGCTGCCATCGCGGAGGTCGGCGCGAATGAACAGGATGCCCGGGCCGTCGCCCTCTCGTTGATCAGCGACCTCGGGCAGTCCTACTTCCGCATTCGCGAGCTCGACGAGCAGATTGAGATCGCTGCCAGGACGGTGGCCGTCCTGCAGGAGTCCCTGGACATTATCAAGAAACGGGCGTCGGTCGGCCTGGCCTCCGATCTGGATGTGGCAAGAACCGACGTGCTAGTAGCCGGAAGCCGAGGGGGCGATCCCCGATCTGACGCGAAGCCGGGCCGTGGAACTGCACCGCCTTGAGGTCCTCACGGGTTCTGTGTCCGGCTCGCTCGACCTCCCTCGCAAGGCTCTCAGAGCCGCCGTGACTCAACCGGAAATTCCTGTCGGCCTGCCCTCTCAGTTACTCGAACGGCGACCGGATATTCTCCAATCCGAATCCACGTTGATCGCGGCGAATGCCCGCATCGGACAGGCCCGCGCCTACTTCTTCCCGACCCTGTCCATCACCGGGCAAGGCGGCCTCCAAAGCGCCGAATTCGCCAATTGGTTTTCAGGAAACAGCTGGAACTACAGTATCGGCCCATCGATCACCTTGCCCATTTTTCTTGGAGGCACCAACGTGGCCCGGCTGGACCAGGCGGAGTCGCGCTACCGGCAAATGCTCGAAGGTTATCAGCAGACCATCCTCCAGGCCTTTCGGGAAGTGGCCGATCTGTTGGTGTCCCTGAACAGCAGAGCCGAACAACTGGCTCGTCAGCGGGAACAACTCACGGCTGCCCGAACGGCTGTGACTCTGGCCACGGTCCGATATCGCAAAGGCCTGGTGAATTACCTGGATGTGCTCGATGCCCAACGAGGCGCCCTCACGGCAGAGACACAAGTCGTCCTGACAGAACGAGTCCGGCTGACAGACATGGTGAACCTCTTCAAAGCTGTCGGAGGGGGCTGGCGACAACAGGCTTCCTTGGCGCCTCCGCGCAGCTAATCCGCGCCAAAACTGAGATCGTCCCTCTCCCCCTTCGTGCTGTACCCCAAAAAACAATTTACTGGCATTCTCCAGACCTCAAGTCTAAGCTGCATCTAGCCGATCATATGATAGATGCCGATGAATCAAGCACCTTCCATCATAGAGTCGCCCGGCGCGTCGCCCTCAGCAACGGTCCTCGTCGTCGATGACGACCCGTCAATTGTTATGGTCTGCCAGGCAATCCTGGAGCAAGCGGGATTTGCCGTGCTTGAAGCTGATGGCAGCCCAGCAGCCTTGCGGATTTGCACCAAGCATGAAGGCCCAATTGATGTATTGCTAACCGACTTGGTCCTCCCCCCTCCAGGATTCCAGCTCACTTCTAGTGCTAACGAGTTTCCCTATGTCCATGGGCACGAGTTGGCCATCCGAGCGGCTATGATTCGGGAAGGGCTCCGGATCGTATTGATGTCGGGTAATCCTGACAAGGAACTCGCCAGCCACGGGATCAGGCGTGACTCACTCCCGTTCATTCAGAAACCCTTCGAGAAAGAGGCGCTGATCCAGCAGATCCAAGACGTGCTCCAAAGCCCTGCGCCGACTCTCAATGTGAATCGGGCCAAAGCGGCGAACGATGTCGATTGGTTCGGCTAATCCGTCCCCTTCAACCTCCTCTGCACACACGAATGGACACTCTACGCGAGAGAATAGGTGGAGCGACTAGTCATGCTCCGTCATGAACCAGCCGGCGATGGAGAGGCGACGGTGTTGACCGGCCGTGTGATCCACCCGGCACACGCGGTGAAACCGCGGCACGGTGAACATGACCAGAGAGCCCGGACGCGGCTCGATACAATGCGTGACGGATAATGCCGGCTTCTCCGCCGTGTGGGTCGAACAGGTGGCATAGACGATCAGCTCCCCTCCCCAATCCGACTGCCACTCCTCGTGAAAATAACTCACCAGCGCAATTCTCCGTGACGGTGCCCGTCGGCCTCCGACCGGCTGGCCCTGATCGGTATCGTCGTGCGTCAGCAGGCAATCCCCCGCCGAATATGAGTAGTAGCTGAACCCCATGTGGCGGCCG
>CAYHNM010000265.1:0-1700 GCA_964357985.1 uncultured Nitrospira sp.
ATTGCGACAGAACTCAGCGTGGGGCCGCATCAGGTGGCGGCAGCGGTCGCGTTGCTCGATGAGGGCTCGACCGTGCCGTTCGTGGCGCGCTATCGAAAAGAGGCCACGGGGAACCTGGACGATACGCATTTACGCACGTTGGAAGAACGGTTGCGCTATCTGCGTGAGTTGGAAGAGCGGCGTGCCACGATCCTGGCGTCGATTGAGGAGCAGGGGAAGCTGACACAGGAATTGCGGGGGACGATCGAATCGGCGGCGACCAAGCAGACGCTGGAAGACCTATATCTGCCGTACAAGCCGAAGCGGCGCACGCGTGCGCAGATTGCCCGTGAGGCGGGTCTGGAGCCATTGGCCGATGTCCTGTTGTCCAATCCGATGCTGGAGCCGGAGCAGGAAGCCGTCAAGTATCTGATCGTGAAGCCGGCCGGTGACGGAGTCGAGGCGATCAACGTGCCTGATGCGAAAACGGCGCTCGAAGGAGCCCGCGACATTCTGGTCGAACGTTTTGCGGAAACGGCTGAATTGCTGGCTGCGCTTCGGACCAGGCTCTGGGAGCAGGGGTATGTCACCTCGACCGTGGTGAAGGGGAAGGAGACGGCGGAGGAAGAAAAGTTTCGCGACTACTATGCCTATTCCGAGACGATACGCACTATTCCATCCCATCGTGCGCTGGCGCTCTTCCGTGGATGGGGCTTAGGAGTCTTGAAGGTCGAGCTGGGGCTGGGTGAGCAGCTGGAGGCGGTTGTGCCGCATCCCTGTACCGCGATGATTGCGGCGCATGTCGGGATCGAGGATCGCGGCCGGCCTGCCGACAAGTGGCTGGCCGATGTCTGTCGCTGGGCCTGGCGGGTGAAAATCCATCTGCATCTCAGTACCGAATTGTTGCTGCAGCTGCGCGAGGCTGCGGAAGCGGAAGCGATCCGAATCTTCGGCCGCAACTTGCATGAACTACTGTTGGCGGCGCCCGCCGGTCCGAAGGCCGTGCTGGGTCTCGATCCGGGACTCCGTACCGGTTGCAAGGTGGCGGTCGTCGATGCCACAGGCAAACTGCTGGAAACGGCTACGATCTATCCGCACCAGCCGCGCAATGAGTGGCAGGAGTCGCTGGCAACCTTGGGGCGATTGGTGGTCCAGCATGGCGTGGAGCTCATCTCGATCGGCAACGGCACCGCCAGCCGGGAGTCCGATAAGCTGGCCACGGAATTGGTGAAGCTGATTGCGGCGAAGAAGCCGGAGCAGAAGCTGGCCAAGATTGTCGTCAGTGAAGCCGGGGCCTCGGTCTATTCTGCTTCGGCTTTTGCGGCGGCGGAGTTTCCCGAATTGGATGTGAGTTTGCGGGGTGCGGTGTCTATCGCTCGCCGCCTGCAGGATCCGCTGGCCGAACTGGTGAAGATCGAGCCGAAAGCAATCGGTGTCGGTCAGTATCAGCACGATGTCAATCAGCATCTCCTGGCGCGCTCGCTTGATGCGACGGTGGAAGATTGCGTGAATGCGGTGGGGGTCGATGTGAATACGGCATCGGTTCCGCTTCTGGCTCGTGTGTCGGGCCTGAACCAGTTGCTGGCGAAACATATCGTTGAATATCGCGATGCCAACGGCCCGTTCAGGAATCGCACGACCATGCGCAAGGTGCCGCGCCTGGGCGAAAAGACGTTTGAGCAGGCTGCCGGGTTCTTGCGGATCAACGACGGCGACAATCC
>CAYHNM010000265.1:1800-2998 GCA_964357985.1 uncultured Nitrospira sp.
CTGATCCTGGAAGGGGTTGTGACGAATGTCGCCGCCTTCGGCGCCTTCGTCGACATCGGGGTGCATCAGGACGGTCTTGTGCATGTCTCTGCCTTGGCGAACAAGTTCGTCAAAGATCCGCACGAGGTGGTGAAGCCCGGTCAGATCGTCAAGGTGAAGGTGCTGGAGGTCGATGTGAAGCGCCAGCGCATCTCCCTGACGATGCGTCTTGATGATGCGCCCGGTAGCATGTCTTCCTCGCGTCTTCCCTCGGGCGAGGCCGGTACGGGGGCGTCACGCGAATCGCAGGGGCGCCGTCCGGCTGCGCCGCAGCGTGCGGCGGATCGCCAGCCCCAGCCTGGCGGGACGATGGCCATGGCATTAGCCTTAGCGCGGGCCAAGCAGCAGTCGTCGTAATTCAATCCGATCGCCTGGTCGAAGTCTCGGCCTGTCATGACGGCGGCGCGGGATTTTCCGGCCGGTTGATCATTCGTTGTTCCACTTCCTGATACAACGGTCCGCGGGCGTCGTGTGAGGCGGCGCGCCCCGCCCCGCCCCGCCCCGCCCCGCTTGGGAGGGGCTTGCAATAGCGCAGGACTCCTTGCTATATAGTCAGGAGTCCTGAATAATGTGGCGCGTTGTCGCCGGAAGGGAGCGGAGCATGGATGCCGTGAAGGTGTTCGATACGTGGGTGGAGGTGCCGGGGAAGACGCTGCATTTTGATGTGATGACGGGGGATCAGGCGACGGCGCTCAAATTGGCGAATGAGTATGTGGCGGCACAGGGGTATGCGGCGATCGCGGTGACGGCAGAGGAATGCCGATTCTGCCACCAGGAGCCCCTGGTCATGTTTACGGAGCCTCAGCAGAATGAGTTCCGGCGATCGGGCGGATTCATCGTGCCGCTGTCTGCCTAAAGGAGCGCTTTATGGGGAAACGCCTACCGATGCAGGGAGAAAAGACGATCGTCGATCATATTACGACGGGCCTGGCCAAAGTCGCCGCAGCTCTGCGGAACCAGGCCTGGGAAGGCGGCACCGAGCGAAAGCTCACTCCGACACAGGGCCAGATTCTGGTCCTGCTGGGGGAGCGTGGAGGTCAACCGGTTCGGCTCAACGATGTGGCGGCCGCACTGTGTCTGTCTGCGGCGACCGCGAGCGATGCGGTCATCACCCTTGTCGAGAAGCAGTTGGTCAAGAAGGAACGTTCGGCGGAAGACC
>CAYHNM010000266.1:0-2986 GCA_964357985.1 uncultured Nitrospira sp.
TGCACCTCAGGGTAGTCCCCGAACTGGTCGGCGGCTCCGCCTCGTCCGGTGGCTCCTGGAAGGTGACGTACGACAGCGACCACGGCTTCTCGACGAACGGCGGGGATCCCACGCCGAAATCGCAGGTCCGCGCCTTCGTCGCCGATCTTGGCTCCACGGCAACGGCCACGGCGGGCCTCGGCGTCGTGGGGTTCGGCTTCGGTGTCGAATGGCCTCGCCTCGAGCTCCAGCTGGGCCATCCGATTCTGCCCGATCTCTACTCGGGCGACGACGAGGATACGAAGTCCGGGCTCGAGAAGGCCGCGGCAATGCTTCGCCCGTACGCGTTTCTCACGCTGAACACCTACGCCAGCGGTCTGTGGACCCCCGGCACCACGCTGACGGGCGACATCCCGCCGTGCCAGCGATCATCGGTCGTGGTCAGCGCGATCGCCGGCTACAAGCTGTCGGTGCTCGGGATGGTGGAGTTCTCGGACAGCAAGCTCCTGTGGGAGAAGAAGGTCGATCGGTTCAAGGACGGCGTCCCCTGCACTCTCACGGGCGAGTAGGCCGGTCCACCTCTACGGGTCTCCGACCAGGATCATCGTGTTCGACCGGCACCGCCGGGTCGTCGCCTCGCGGTGGGGTGGGTGCCGCCCGGGGCAGCGCAGCCGTTCTCTAACCATGCCGCGCTGTTCTGGCGCCCAACCCTGTTTTATCTGCGTGGGAAGCGTACGCGCGAGCGAGAGGAGCCGCCCCTCTCTGGCGGAGCCTGGGGATCGCTAGGATCGGTCAATGAGCCTGGCGTCGACGCGGGCGGCGGCCGCCTCGTCACGGATCAGGCGGGCGCGCCGCTTGCCGGCTCGGACTCGCTCCGAGACGTCGCCGCGGTAGCAGGTCGGGCAGCCGCTCCGCGATCGGGTCCGGGCGTAGACGACCGCCGACCACTCGTGACCCAGCTCGCAGCGCCAGATCACCGCGCGGCCGGACGCCCGGGACACCTGGTCGGGACGCAGCACGTTCTGCGTCGGATGCCACTCCCGAGCGAGCCACGGAAAGTAGGCGGCGAGCGACTCGGCCGGATGGACCCGGATACCCATGTGGAACGGGCAAGCTGATGGCTTCGTCGTCCGGTCCGCCACGCGCGTCTCCCAGACGTGATCGGGGTCGAGCCGGCAGCGCCAGGCGATCCGCTGCCGGCCGCCGGCGGCGACTCGGCGAGGGTCGAGATCGCCGTTGACGTCCCAGGCCCATTCGGCCAGCAGGTCGGGAAAGTCGGCCACGACCTTGCCGCCGACCGAGTCAGCGACCCGGTCGGCTGGTCGCTTCGGCCGGCCCCGGGGCGGGCTCGGGATGCCCAGCCGGCCACGCAGGTTGGCCTCGGCCGCGGCCATACCCGCCAGGCGGTCGCGGAGCCGGGCACGATGATCGTCGTCGACGCGCCGTCGCGTGCGCTCGTCGGACTCGAAGACGAGCCGTGGCAGCGACGGCTCGCCGCGGTCGTGCCAGGTCCGCCACCAGCTCAGCGGCCGTGCCGGTTCATCGGTAGCTCGGGAGCCGGTCACGTGCGGTAGGTGGGACCGCTCGTCGGTCGCCGCGAAGCGAGCCCGGATCAGCGCCGTGTAGCGGGCCTCGTGGGCCGCGCCCCGGCCACGCAGGGTCATGAGGCCCAGGACAAGGTTGAGCCGGCGGGCGTTCTGCCAGCGCCCCGCTCGTCGGCGGAGCGGGGCGAGCCACTCGCCGAGCCGAGCCTCGAGCGTGCCGGTCGAACGCGGCAGATCACGGCGGGCCTGGGCGATCCGCCACTGGCGCTCGATCAAGAGCTCGTTGGTCGCCATCCATGAGCGGAGCGCGAGCCGATCGGGGGCGACGTGCTCGTCGACGAGCGCCCTGAGCCGGGCCCACTCGTCGGGACCGCGCTGGGCAGCGGCGATGGCCCGGAAGAGCGGGTGCTCGCCGTAGCGCCGGGCGGCCTGGTCAGTCGGCATCCACGTGATCGGGCGGCCCTGCGTGATCGGCTCATCGAGCTCGACCCACTCGGGGATCCCGTCGGCTTTCGCGCGCTCGCGCAGGAGCTCGGACAGGTGATGGCGGGAGTGAAAGATGATCGCGTCCGGCCACGTCTCCCGGACGGCCCGTGCGATCGCCCAGTCGAGATCGGCCACGACCCACTCGGGGGCACCATCGAGGCTCGCGAAGAAGGCCTTCCAGCTCTCGACGTCCTTGCCGCCGTGGGCTTGGAGCAAACAGGGCACGACCGCCCGCCCGGTCGGCTCGAAGGCGGCCAGGATCGTGCCGGCCTTGAGGTTGCCGACCCGCTCGATGGCCGCGCCGTCGGATCCGTCCGCGTCGGCTGGCTCGGCGATCACCGTCCGATAGCCGCGGGTCATGAGCGTCGTCGCGTCGACGATGATCACCCGTGGCCAGGTCCGCGCTTGAAGGGCCCCGATGACGGCCGGCGCGAAGGCGTCGACGTAGTTGACGGCGAGGTTCGCCTGGCGGCTCGTCTCGCCCGGCCCGAAGTCTGACCGCGCACCCGAGAGTCCGACCCGGAAGATCGAGCGTCGGAGGTCCGCGCTGGCCTCGCGCAGGCTCATCCCCTCGCCGAGGCGCAGGAAGAGCCGGGCGATCTCGGCGTGGCCGAAGACGAAGTCGCGACCGGTCTTGACCCCTTCGTGGCGCTCATAGACATGCTCGCAGCGGGGGCACGCCCGGCCCGAGTCAGGGTGGTGTTCGCTGGGCTGGCGGACCGGGATCGGGAGGGAGAAGCTGTGGCCACGGGAGCAGGCCTCGGTCACGCAGCGGTAGCGCGGCCGGCGGTGGGCAACGCTCCATCCGCAGGGGACATAGCCATCGAGCCGAACCCGGCTCCCCGGATGACGCGGGCATGCCGGGCGGACTGCGGGGCGGTCCTGGACAGCGGCGACCATGCGGCCATCGTTGGTCCATGGCGTGCCACCTCGTGTGGCACATCACGGCCTAACTTCCCACGCAGATAAAACAGGGT
>CAYHNM010000267.1:0-2985 GCA_964357985.1 uncultured Nitrospira sp.
ATCTTTTTTAGCTTAGACCAATCTGAGAAGAACATCATGGCACACGCGGTGTGGCGGCTAACAACCTGCGCGCTCCCACCAATGCCAGTACATCATTGACCCCATCTTCAATCAACGAGGCCCTGGCGTCGCGGTAAAGCTTTTCCATCGGACAGTCGCGAGTGAGGCCTAAGCCGCCAAATAGTTGCAGCGCGGTATCCGTCACTTCAAGACAGGCCTGCGTGCAGTATACTTTGGCCGCGATGGCGTATTCCAACGCCGGTGGTTGCGCCGTGGCGTTATACGCCATCGCCGCTCGCGACAGCGCCCGGCTGGTTTCGACTTTGGTAAACATGTCAAAGAGATGTTTTTGAACCAATTGATGTTCGCAGATCGGTTTTCCGCCCTGCCGTCTCGTTTTGGTATAGGCCAGGGCCTGCTCATAGGCCGCGCGCGCGACCCCGGTAAATACGGCGCCCATCGCTCCGTTAGTCAGCACCAGCGTCTGTTGCAAGATCGTTTCATACGACGCCGCGTCGAAGAGCATCTGCCGCTTGGGAATCCGCACGTTGGCGAAATGAATGCTGCCCTGATTGAGCGCCCGCTGTCCCATCTTATCCACGGGCTTACCCTTCGAGACGCCAGGCAGGTTCAAAGGAATAAATGCCACTCCCCCACCGGCCATGCCTTTCGAAGGATCCAACGTCAGATAGGTGAGCGCATGCGTTGCGATGGTGCCGTTTGAAACCCAGGCCGCTTTCTGCCCGTTGATGACATAGTCCTCTCCTTCCATACGAGCCGTTACCTGCCCGCTGATTGTTGGATCAAAAAATTGAGGCGTGCCGGCCATGAATGTATCAGATCCATGGTCCGGCTCTGTAATGGCCCAACAGCCGACATAGCGCGCATCTTTGTCGGCCACAAAGGGCTTCACCCACTCTTCAATGAGCGCCTGATTCCCTGTGGCGGCAATCATGGAGAAGGGAAACCCCGCCACGGCCAGGGCTGCGGCAAATTCGGCGCTGCCCCATCCCAGTTCTTCGAGCGCCAGGTGCAGGCTCAATCCACTGAGGCCCATGCCGCCATGCTCCGTCGGTATTAATGCCGTGTGAATGCCATGGCTATACGCAGCTCTCAACGCGGTCCAAAGTGCAGAGCCTCGGTCGGCCACCTGTTGCGGATCCGGCAGGCGATCCAGCGCGGCAGCAGTCGGACGCAAGACCGATTTTGCAAACTCATGCACCTGCTGTTTCAGCGCCTGCTGCTCCGGCGTTAACCGGTCATCAATCTCACGATATGGGGTCATCATCATCTCCTTTCTTCGCCCTTGTCCGGTTGTGTGGGGATCATCCCTGAAGCTGCGCTATCATGGCAGCGGGGTCCCAATAGCCCCACATCGTTTGAATGGCTCCGTGGTCGTTGAATTCGAAGATATCGATGCCTTCGCAGGTCGCTGCTTTTCCGTTGTTTCCTATTCCCCGTACCGTGAATTTGACGGCGGCGCGATTGCCCACGACGGTCACAAAATTTTCGGTGAACCCGATTTCTTTGAAGGCAGTCGCGACCGACAGGAAAAACGTCCGCAATCCGTCCTTCCCCTGGATGGGCGGCGCTCCATAGGGGTCGTAGCTGACGGCGTCATCCGCAAAGCAAGCCAGCCAGGCATCGAGATCCATCGCGCGCGTCGCGGCGAAGTAACGAGTGATGAGTGTCTGCCTCGCCTCTCGTGTCATACAGGCTCCTTTATGGAATGGCCTGTGGTGCCGGCTCGCGGCTGTTCTCTCCCTGGTATTACGCAGGACATCCCACGTTGGATCTATGGCTAGCTCTCCCTCTGAGAGACCTGCTGTTCGGCATGATAGGAGCTGCGGACCAGCGGGCCTGATTCGACGTGGACAAAGCCAATGGCCATCCCCTCCTCTTTTAACAAAGCAAACTCGCTGGGATCGTAGAAGCGCACAACAGGCAGATGCTGTTTTGTGGGTTGGAGGTATTGGCCGATGGTGATGATGTCGCAGCCGACGGAGCGGAGGTCGCGCATGACCTCGCGGGCCTCGTCCATGGTTTCTCCCATCCCCAGGATCAAGCCGGACTTGGTGGTCATCCCCTGCGGCTTGGCCCTGCCGAGTAATTCGATCGACCGCTGATACTTCCCCTGCGGCCTGAGTGACGGAAACAGCCGCCGGACGGTTTCAATGTTGTGATTCAGAATCTCCGGTTTCTCAGCGCAGACGGTTGTGAGCGCCGCCTCATTCCCTTCGAAATCTGGAATCAAGACTTCAATCGTACAGCCGGGGCTGAGCATTCTCGTGTGCCGGATCGTTTCGGCAAAGATCAAGGCGCCACCATCCGGCAACTCGTCACGATTCACCGAGGTGATGACGGCATGGCGGAGGCCGAGCGCCTGCACTGCCTCAGCGACCCGCTGCGGTTCACTGTGATCGATTGCCAGCGGTCTCCCCGTTTCTACGGAGCAGTAATGGCAGCGCCTGGTGCAGATATCGCCCAGGATCAGAAAGGTGGCGGTGCGCGCGTTCCAACATTCCCACCGATTGGGGCAGCGGGCTTCTTCGCAGATGGTGTGGAGCTTGAGGCTGTCCATGGTCTGCTTGATGTCGAGATAATCCGGACCGGTCTGCGCGTTGACTTTGAACCAGGAGGGCAAGCGCGGACGTTCGGATGAGCGGAGTGGGTCGCGGAGTTCTTCGATGGAGATCAGGCTCATGAGGGAAGGTTGCCCTGTTTACGCGCTCGAAACATTCCCACGATCCTACTCAGCAGCCCTTCCGGCTTAGGCGGCGGTATCGGGTCCGGATACTCAACCCACATTTCTTGTGAGCCGAGATAGATGCCGTCGCGAAAACTGACCTGGGTTCTGAGTTGTCGATAACCCTGCGTCTGTAGACTTTGAATCAACGCCTTGAGCGCCGCATCCTGCGCAGGATGTGGTTCGGTGCTGATGCGAACGGTTTCATACCGCAAGATGGCGCAAAAGCATTCCCCTGC
>CAYHNM010000268.1:0-2980 GCA_964357985.1 uncultured Nitrospira sp.
GCCTTCATCGTCGAACCGAAGGGCTCCAAGTACCTCGATCCGCTCGGAACGGGCGCCGCGCCCGAGATCGACGGTGGATGGGAGGTCATGATCGACAACGGATCCGGACCGGACTTCCGCGAATTCGTGCTCTTCTATCACGAAATCGGCGACGAAGCGTTCCGTCCGCTGAACAAGAAGGGTGACTTCTTGCCGCAGCGCGATCCGTTGACGGATGCGTACCGTCCGGGTGGCCGCGCGATCAACTATCGCAGCGAGCCGTTCGGCATCGGTGAGATGCACTTGCAGCACGAATATTTCGGATTCGAGGACGAGTCGATGGCGTACAGCGCGTACACCTTCGGCGATCCTCCCACCACGGTGGCCCGCGGTTACATGGGTGACCCGGTTAAGTGGCGGGTGGTGCACGGTGGATCGGAAGTGTTCCACTCTCACCATCCCCATAGCGGAACCATCCGCTGGCAGCGCAGCCCTGGCACCGAGCCCAACAATATGTGGGCGATGGGTCAGGATGGTCCGGTGAAGTATCCTGTCATTCGGACCAAGTCCGATCGGGTGGACGTGGAAGTCATCGGTCCGTCCGAAGCGCTCGACCTGGAGCCGGAGTGCGGCGGCGGTGGCTGTCAGCACCTGGCCGGCGAATTCCTCTATCATTGCCACGTGGCGCATCATTATGTCGCGGGCATGTGGGGGTACGGCCGGTTCTACAACACGCTCCAAGTCGGCGCGGCGCATACCGACACGATGCCGGATATGCGTGAATTGCCGGAGCGCGTGGGCCGCATGAAGCAGGGTGTCTCGTCGGACAAGCTGATCGGGGCAACCGTCGACTGGTTCGGCAAGACCTTCAAGATCGTCGACAAGAGCCAGAAGACGAACTGGAAATCAGACCCGATCATCGTGAACGTCAAGGATTGGGTCGAGATGTTCGTACCAGCAGCTGGTCAGCCAGGCCACACCAACGACGAGAAGGCCCAGATCATGGCCTATGACGCGACGGTGTGGGACTGGAAGTGGGACGGCAACATTGCCCGGGGCGAGCGCGAGAGCACTGCGCAGAATCCCAAGTATCAGTGGGCCGCCAAGTGGGACGACAGCACCAGACCGGCGATTCTCTTCGACCCGACGACGGGCAAGATGGCCTGGCCGCTGTTCAAGCCGCACTACGGCAAGCGCGTGCCCTTCTCTGCGAACCATAGTGGCGCCCCCTGGTTGGAGCCGATCCACCAGGATGCCAACGGTGAGCGGACTTCCGAGCCGGCCATCCCCGGTGAGCAGGGACGTTGGAGTCTCTGCCCGGTCAATGCCAACCGGAAGTTCTATAACATTCACTTCGTCACCTTGCCGATCACCCTCGCCAAGAAGCAGGGGAAAGAGCCGGCCATGGTCGACAAGGACGGTATGCTCTATCTGCTCCACGAAGAAGAGCGGTTGACCAGAGCCAACGATGATCTCAAGTTTCCGGCGGTCATTCGCGCCAACGTGTATGACTGTGTGGACTTGTTGCTCACCAGCGAGTGGAACGACGACGATTACACGAACTTCCAGTCGTCCAAGATCAATATCCATCCCCACTTCTTCCAGTTCGATACAGGGAACTCGGACGGTGTGATCTCCGGGATGGAGTATGAAATGTCCGTGCGTCCCTTCACGATGTGGGGGAAGAAGAACAAGCACGGATTGCCCGCTCCGATGGTCGCCAAGATCGTCGGCGGTGCCAAAGCCGGAGCCAGCAGCATCAAGATTCAGATGGCTCCGGGTGCGAACGCGTTCCATCCCAACACCGAGTTGATGGTGGGTATGGATTGTTTGGAGAAGGGCAACGATGCCACGGCCTCATTGCCGCGGGATAAGAGCTGCTCCGAAGTCGTCCGGATCAAGGAGATCAAGGGCGATCAGGTCACCTTCTTCAAGCCGTTGAAGAACAACCACCCGGCGGACGACTTCGTGTCGCCGGAGTTCGTGCGGTATCGGTGGTGGGTGGACGTGGATATGGGGACCGTGTTCTGGCATGACCACGCGTTCGGCGCGACGACCTGGCCGCATGGCGGGTTCGGCGTGACGATCGTGGAGCCGTTCGGGTCCACCTATCACAGTCCGAAAGACGGCAAATTGGTGTGGAGCGGTCCGATCGCGGACATTCACAGCAACGAGCCGATCGGCGCCGGTGTGAGCGGCAGCTTCCGTGAGTTGATGGTCTCCATCCACGACACGGTGCCCCACACGGTCAACGTCATCGAAGCCGGCAATCCTCCGGGACAGCCGATCGAAGTGGCGTTGGAAGCAGGGAAGACGGTGTCGTTCCAGATGCCCGATAAGATCTTGAACGCGCCGAACAAGTACATCAACGGCGGGACGCATACGACCGGCAGCGGCTTCAACTTCCGCGCGGCTCCGTTTGCGCAGCGCCTCTCGAACAATCCGGATACGTCAAAGCTGTTCAGCAGCGCGATCCATGGGGATCCGGGCACACCGCTCCTGCGGGCGTACACGGGCGACACCATGGTGTTCCGTCTGTTGCATCAGCTGATGAACGAATCCCACGTCTGGACGATCGCCGGCCACACCTTCCTCACGGAACGGTATGCGGCGGATGCCAACCGGAAGAACTCGATTCACGTCGGGATCGCCGAGCGGTATGACCTCGTGACCAAGGCGGGCGGATTCCAGGGCATGCCCGGCGACTACATCCACTTCAACGGCAGAACGTCACACTTCGCCGAAGGCGGATGGGGCATCGTGCGCGTGCTCGATAAGGAAACAGCGGATCTGAAGCCGCTCCCCAAGGGGACCAATCCTCTTGGGATTCCAGCCACCCCCAGCTCGGTCTGTCCGGCTGGTGCTCCGGTGAAGAACTTCAATGTCGTGGCGTTGGATCGCCCGATGAAGCTCCATCCGAAGGCGCCGGATGCGATCGAGGTGGACTTCGAGCGGAAGATTGAAATGACCATGCCGGAAGGCAAGATCTTCGCGCTGGAGG
>CAYHNM010000269.1:0-2976 GCA_964357985.1 uncultured Nitrospira sp.
CGTGTGATGGTTGCGGCGAATCAGACGACGGAGCTCCATAAAAAGTCGTATACCTGGTGGCATTTGCTCTGGCTGATTCCCCTTTTCCCGGTTGGGACGGAGTATACGACTGTGGTCGTTGAGCGCGATACCGTTCGTAGCCCTCAGGTCTATAGCGACTTTTTTGGGGCGGTCAAGAAGGTTGTCGAAGAGAGGAAGGGATCGCCACAGGTGCTTCCTGCGCCGTAATCAGAATCTTTTCAGTGGGATTGATCTCGCTATGGAGTGATCGATCTTAAATTTATAGCGGTTGTGGTTGGTGAGGGCGAGGGGCGTGATGTCGGTCGCGCTACTCGCCTTCACTATTTGGGGGGGGATCACTTTGTGATTTGTGATGCCTGCCTTGTCAATCCCCCCTACTGGTAGCCCTTCCAGCTCCATGATCCGCAAGGCGTTTGCCGTTCAGGCAGCTTCGGCCGATTCTTCCGCAGTCACTGTGGCTTGACGACAGGAGCCGGCATTGCTAGGGTAGCTACGGCTCTGCGGCTCCGAACGGATTGCGATATGGCTATTTCCTTATCTCTCGCCCATGTGCGTGAGCGGCTTGCTCCTTTGTGTGCCGATCCAAACATCGAGCTAATCGTCCTGTTCGGCTCGGTGGCAACGGGCGTGTCCCATGCCGAGAGCGATCTGGATGTGGCGGTTCTAGGCAAGGGGCCGCTGGATCTCGTCTCCCTCACCAATGCCATCACGCAGCTGTTGCATCGGGATGCCGTCGATGTGGTGGATCTTCGCCGGGCCTCGCCCTTGCTGATGATGGAAGTCGCGCGTGGCGGGGAACTGCTCTATGAGCGTATTCCCGGAGGCTATGCGGCGCTCTGCTCGCTCGCGCATCGGCGGTATATCGATACCGCGAAGCTGCGTCGTGCCCAACGAGAGGCGATTCGGCAGTTTCTGCTCGACAGAGGTGTCGCATGACACCCGCCGATCCGTCGGTGCTCCGCCGCAAGCTCCTCGTGATCGTCGAAAACCTGACGGCGCTGGAGTCGATTGCCGTGATGACGCCGCAGCGGTATCGCGAGGAATTGTTCACGAGGAAAGGGACCGAGCGGCTTCTGCAGGAGTTGATCGAAGCCGCGATCGATCTGAATACGCACATTCTGGTCCAGGACGGGCATGGCGTTCCGGACGATTACTACCACGGGTTTACCAGGCTGGCAGATCATGGCATTCTTTCCCGCAACCTGGCCGATGCGCTGGCTCCTTCCGCCGGGCTGAGAAACCGGCTGGTCCATGAGTATGATGCGATTGTTGACGCCATTGTGCTGGACGCTGTTCGAAAAGCCCAGGCGCTCTTTCCGCAATATGTTGCCGCAATTGAGCGATATCTCTCGTCCCGCACGACGCGCTAGCCGCCTGCTCCCGTACCTCTCGTCGATTCTGTTACCGGCAGTCCTTCCAATTCCATAATCCGCAACGCGTTGGTCGTCGGGCAGGGACCTGGGCGAAGCTGATAGTCAAACTGCAGTGTGCCGGCCGCGACGGTTTCTTGAAAGTGACAATTGGTAAGTCCGGGAATCGATTGGTCAAGATCGGCAAGCTCCAGATCGTGGGTCGTGACCAAGCCGTAGCCGTTGCCTGCTGCCAGCGCCCGCACATAGGCGCGACTGCCGATCAGCCGTTCCCGGTTGTTGGTGCCTTTGAAAATCTCGTCGATCAGGAAGAGCACCGGCGGGGCCTCTCGATTCTCTGTTGCCTGAAGAATCGACTTCAATCGTTTCACTTCCGCATAGAAGAACGACAAGCCCGCATCCAGGGAGTCATTTATACGAATGCAGCAGGCCAGGCGGCTCCAGGTCCATGCGAAGGTCTGTGCGCAGACCGGCGCACCGGCTTGCGCGAGGCAGAGGTTGATGCCGACTGTCCGGAGGAAGGTGCTTTTGCCCGACATGTTTGAACCGGTGACCAGATAGATGGCGCCGCGGCCGGCGAAGGAGATGTCATTGGTGACACGGTGCTGCGATGGGATGAGCGGATGGCCGAGTCCGGTGGCTGCCAGCGCTTCGGTACGGTCGGGTGTCGGCCAGGCATATGACGGGTGCAGGTACGCGAAGGTGGCCAGCGCTGAGGCGGCTTCCACTTCGGCGAGGCAATCCAGCCACAGTGGGAGCAGGTTCTGAATCCGATGTTGGAATTGTTGCAGGCGGAAGGTAAAGAACAGATCCCAGGGGCAGAGTGCATTGAAAACCAGGTGAACCAGCGGATGGGCTTTGACGCTGACGCCATGGAGCACCCATGCCAGGCGCCGAATCAATGCCGATGGGGCCTTATCCGTTTCTATGAGTGCGCGGCAGGTTGCGGCGAGTGCAGATCCCGGTTTCCGGGCGCGCCGCTCCAGGAACTGTAAGAGAGTTCCCAGTTTCTCGACTTCGTGATGCAGGCCTACGGCATGTTCAAGCAATTCCTCCCCCTGATCGGTCTGAAAAAAGATCACCGCATAGAGGCCGAAAGACATCATCCAATAGGCCGGCAACAGATTGAGCAGCGTGCCAAGACCGAGGATCAGTGTGATAACAGCGAGTACGGCCTGGATCGGGAGGACGATGTGCAGATAGGGGAGATGCAGGTGATGTTGCAGGATAGCCGTGATGCGTTGTCCGTTGATTTCTGCCTCGCCCGTCAGTCGGGCTTGGACGTTCAGCCGATCCCGGAAGCCTGTCAGTCGAGTCAGTTCTCTGACCAGCTGTTGCCTGGTTTGCCAGATTTGTTCGGTCGGTGGTTGGGTTAACAACCATGACGCGAGTCGTTCGTGCCCTTGCGTGGAGGTGGCAGTATCGAGGAGATGGAGGAGCGAGTGCGGCCCGATTAGGTCGAGGTCGCGCGCATAGAGATGGGCGTCGGCTGTGACGGGAGGGCAGGGGGGGAGTGCCTGCCATTCATGGCGAAGCCGGGCGAGGTGTTGGCGCTTGATCCCGGACCACAGCGTGAGCCGATGAA
>CAYHNM010000270.1:0-2967 GCA_964357985.1 uncultured Nitrospira sp.
TGCGCAGGTAAAACGGCACGCCGGACCAGCGCCAGTTTTCGACGAAACATTTCACCGCCACATACGTTTCCGTGGTCGAGGTGGGGTTCACGCCTTTTTCTCGCCGATAGCCCGGCATCGGTTCGCCGTGGGCGGTTCCTTCGGTGTATTGGGCGCGCGCCGTAAATTTCTCGACATCCTTGCCGGTGATCGGGCGCAGGCAGCGGAGCACTTCCATCTTGGCGTTGCGGACCACATCCGGGTCGAGCGAGTAGGGTGGCTCCATCGCTACCAGGCAGAGCAGCTGGAGTATGTGGTTTTGGACCATGTCGCGCAATGCGCCGGCTTCCTCGTAATAGCTGGCCCTGGTTCCGACACCTTCGGCCTCGCTCACCGTGATCTGGACGTGGTCGATGTGCTTGTGGTTCCAGATCGGTTCGAAAATGCTGTTGGCAAACCGCACGACCATCAGATTCTGGACGGTTTCTTTGCCCAGGTAATGGTCGATCCGGAAGATCTGCGATTCGTCGAACACGCGTCCGGTGACGGTATTGATCTCTTGAGCCGACTTCAAATCGCGCCCGACCGGTTTTTCGACAATGATGCGGGCATAGGGGGCTTGTCCGTCGGCTTTGATTGCCACCCCGGAACTGGAGAGCCCTTCGCATACCGGGGTGAAAGAGCTGGGAGGGATGCTGAGATAGAAAATACGGTTGCTCGGCAACTGAAACGTGCGCTCGAGTTCTTCGGCGCGAGCTTTCAACCGCACATAGGTATTCGGATCGTCGTTCTCTCCGGCCATGTAAAAGAGGTGGCTTGCAAAGGCCTTCCACGTATCTTCGATCAACGCTTGGCGGGAATGTTTCACCACGCCGTCTCGCACGGTCGTGCGAAATTCTTCGTCGCTCATCGGTTTTCGTCCGAGACCCAGCACGACATAGTTTGACGGCATCAACCCGTCCAGCAGCAGGTTGTAGAGCGCCGGAATCAACCGGCGTTTGGCGAGATCGCCTGATCCGCCGAAGATCACCAATGTCGTCGGCTCAACGGGAACCAAGGTTTCCTGCGCCGGGCTGATTTCTATGCGTTGATTGGATAAGGCCATTTCTTGTTCGTTCCCGGTGAAGACCGTCGTTACCGGCGGACGGCGTGCCCGCCGAAGGCGTTGCGGAGCGCGGCGAGCATTTTTTCCGCGAAGGACTGGTCCTGCCTGGATCGGAAGCGCGTGAAGAGAGCCGTGGTGAGCGTGGGAACCGGCACGTCTTTTTCAATCGCATCCGCGATCATCCAGCGCCCCTCACCGGAATCCTGCACGAAGCCTTTGAGTTTGTCGAGTTTGGGATCGTCCTTCAGTGCGTCGACCGCCAGCTCCAACAGCCACGAGCGCACCACGCTGCCGTGCATCCAGAGGTCGGCCACGCGGCCCAGGTCCAGGTTGTATTCACTCTTGGACATCAATTCAAATCCCTCGGCATAGCCCTGCATCATGCTGTACTCGATGCCGTTGTGCACCATTTTCACGTAGTGCCCGGCGCCGTGTCCGCCCACATGGGCCCAACCGTTTTCCGGCGCGAGGGTGGTGAAGAGAGGGGTGAGCCGCTTCACCGGGGCTTCTTCTCCACCGATCATGAGGCAGTAGCCGACCTTGAGTCCCCAAATCCCGCCGCTGGTGCCGGCGTCGATGTAATGGAGTTGCTTCTTCTTGAGGTCTGCGGCCCGACGAACGTCATCGTGGAAACGGGTATTCCCGCCGTCGACAATCGTGTCGCCCGGTTGAAGCAGGGCGGCGACGGCCTGCACGGTTTCTTCGGTCGGCGCGCCCGAGGGCACCATGACCCAGACGGTGCGAGGAGCGGCCAGTTTGCCGATCATCTCGGCAAGCGATGACGACGCGATGCATCCTTGTCTCTCAGCCTGTTTGACCAGGTCTGCCGAGCGATCGAAGACGACCACACGGTGGTTGCCCTGCCGCAACCGGGTAACCATGTTCATACCCATTTTCCCGAGCCCGATAAATCCCAGTTCCATAACGACTCCTTGGCATCCGCGCCGAGAACGGACGTGAGTGGTGAATCGGTGAATAACGGGAACGTGAGGGAACCGTTCCCATGTCGTGTGACCGTGCGAATTCTTACAGCTGCAGCGGATCCCGCTCCAGTGAATCGAGAGGATTAATCGATTCGTGCCGGATTCGGGACGTCCTTAAAGAGTAGATCGGCAAATTGCCGCCCAAAGTTGAGCCGGTCCGTGAGATTCGCGGTGAGGAGGAATCTGGCCGCCAGTTCCGCCAAGGCCGGTTCGCGGGATGACATGAACCGGTGGATATCGACCGGGGCGGTCAGCCAGAAGCCTCGGATCCGGAAGAAAGCCATGGTGCATTCTTCGAAGAAGAGCGTGAGAAGATACTGGGCCAGGGCCGGCTTTTCGCTTACGTCTTGCGCTTTCCCCAGCAAGTGGAAGCATTCGGCCTTCAGACGGATTTGTTCGTTCATCGAAGCCGGGGTGGGGCCCTGCCGGAATCGCTGGTTGGCTTTTTCAATCACCTTGGCGCTGATTCCGTCATGGTCAAAGAGAAGCCGGGCTTTTCGCAGCAGCGAGGGTAGGCGAGTGGAGTAGGCGAGTTCATCTTCGATCAGCTTATGGCCGAAGTAGCGAATATCCACGAGCCGCTCGCCGGCCCGCAAAATTTCCTGTCCTTCCCGATCCCCCTTGACGAGGGCAATGAGGTCGATGTCGCTATGGGGGGTGAGGGCGCGTCGCGCACCGGATCCCACCATGAGGATACCGACGAGGTCGCCTCCCCGGCGGCCACGGATGTGTGTGAGGGCCATCTCGACGCTGTCATCGAATCCCGGTGGTTCAGGAATTGGCGGCTGCTCAGGCGGTTCCGGGACTTCAAGAAGCTCGGCGTTCAGTTCTTCCCTGGTTGGGACCGGGGTGGGGAGAGGACTGTCCATCATGCTCCAGGGACTTGTTGGATGTGTTGCG
>CAYHNM010000271.1:0-2956 GCA_964357985.1 uncultured Nitrospira sp.
GGCGGTTCCGCTAGGCGCTTTTGGCCTTCTTCCCGAAATATTCCTGGCGGCTCACCGACACGTCCGTGACGAACATGACGCCGGAGTGCTTTTCAAACAGCGGCCGGAGGCCGGCGAGGATCGGCTCGACCTTGTCCTCGGGGACGACGGTCATGATCATCTCAAGACTTTCCTGCTCGCTGAACATGAAGTGCGCTTCACGGATGCCGTGGTGCCCCTTGCCGGATAGGTTGCCGATGATGGTATAGCCGGTCGCTTTCACGCGATCCAGCAACTCGGTCACGAAGGCCTGGTGTTCTCCCGCGACGATCACGCGGATCTCCTTCATCGGATGCAATGTCAACGCGCCCATCTGTGTGCTCCTTCCTTAACTGTGCCCACGTGAGAATGTCCGCTCGTTACAGAGTCCCGTCGATTCGAACCCATTCGCCCGTGGGGCGATACCGATACCATACCTGGTCATCGGGGTCGAGGGCGACAAGATGCACCCACTCGTTATGATAATAGTGCCGTAGGATTTCGTGCCGCTCGATCAGCTTGTCGATGCGCCCGCGGGGCGCCTCCACGATAGTGAGCAACCGCATCGGTTCATGGTAGGGCACATCGCCGTTCATCACCGTCTGTCTGGCCAAACCCAACCGGAGGTCGCTCCAGGGGCCCGACATGATCCCGATCCGTCCCACGACGTTATGGTAGATTTTGCTGCCGCTGCCGTACACATCGTTGTCCACGGCGGAAAAATAATGCTCCATGTTGATCCATTGCGCCACGACTTGCGGGCCGGTCAACAACACTTCCAGGAGACGGCCGTTCGAATCCTGGCGCGCATCGTAGGATTGCAGGAAGACCCGCCCTTCGAGGTTGAGCCCCTTGGTCAGTTCCCGCCGTCCGATCACAAAGGCCGTATTGCTCGAGAGGCCCCACTCCGGCCGGACCTGACTCCAGTCTACACTCCGTTTCCGCACGTGCGATTCAGCGGCTCCCTCGTCCAGCGGCTGCTCAACCTCAGGGAAGCGCGCACACCGCTCCTGACTCGTCAGGGTGGAGGCTTCCTTCAGATCTTCCTGTAGCCGCGCCAGGTCGGCGCGATGGGTGGGCGGCACATCTTCCAGGTCGAAGAGCCGGACCTCGTCGGTCGTCGTATCCATCTGGCCGGCCAGAAAGTGGGTGTCGGGCGGAATCACCAGTTTATTCTTGGCCAGCCGCTCCCGTACTTTTTGGTTGTTCGCCATCATCGCCAGGACGCGGGCATTCGGATTTCCTTCGTTGCCGCCGCAGGCGCCGCAATCCAGGGCCGACTCATACGGATTGTTCTCCGACGTACTGCCGTGGGCGCAGATCAAGACCAGCCGGGCCAGGTTGTTCGTCAGCCCCATCATCCGCAGCGCCGTGTCGACCGTGAGGGTCTGTTCTTCGATGGTGAACCCCATACGGGTGATCCGCTCCTTCTGGCGGGAAGCCGATCGCGCGGTGAGATCATATTGGCGCCGGAGGACATCAACGAGCGTGCGCAGGAGGTCGGGCGTGAGCTCGGCTGGTTTCGCCGAGTCCACGAGTGACGAGTCCAGGTCGGCCTGGCCGTTCAGCGCTTGTTGACGCAGGGCTTCGACAAGAGCCGGCGTAATGCGCGAGCTGCGCAATCCCGCACGTTCATGCAGCACTTTTCTGACGATGGCGTGGTGTTCGGCTGCCTGCATCTCCGCGGTCTCGGCCGGGGCCATCTTGTCGACGGTCAGGGTGGTGGCGATGGCCGGCACAAACAGGCGCCGCAACCACGAGGTCCAGCGTTGATAGAGCGACGGCAAGAGGGTTTTGCCGAAGATCGGGAGGCCGTAAAACCAGCCGAGCGATTCCACCATGACATAGGGCGTCACGACGTTTTCTTTCAGATCGTGCAGCAGCGTATGACCGGCATGGACCCACTTGGTGCGGGCCTCGTGTTTCGACACTTTGTGATCGAGATAACTCCGGGGAATTTCGCGCACCTCGTTCTTCGCGCGCATGATCACGGGGAACTGCTCGGTTTCGTGTTCCTTTCCCCAGGCCCGATAGCGAATGAAGGCCGCGAAGAATCCGGCGAAGCCATAGGTCTCGTGCGGACCGGTGGACTCCAGATGCCGGCGGAACGGCTCGGAGCGCACATCGATACAATAGACCGATTGCGAATAGGGGCGGGTCGTACCCGGCTTGTCCGCCGGCAGGGTTCGCTGCTGCGCCGCGGTCCGCAACTGGGCGAGCAGCCGCTGCTGGTAGGCGGCTTCCAGTGCTTTGAGCCACACCGGGCCATGGTCCGATTCGGGAAATGACTCCATCCAATCGAAGAGCTGCTTCAGCGTGGCGTGCGGCGTCTCGGCTAAGACCGCAGGATCCAGTTCCAAGGAGCGAGCCAATGCGACCAACCGCTTGGCGGCGCCGCGGCGGGCGGCAATTTCCTGCCGCGGGACCACGTCCGTTCCGTAACGTTCGATGACGAGTCCCCAGCCCTTTCCCTTGTGATGCCGGAGCCGATCCACTTCCTCGGCATACAGCGCGGGCAATCGCCCGGCGACGCGCTGTCTCCTCAAATAGTATTCGTCGGGGTGCTCGCGCATATAGGCGACGACGGCGTCGTAACGCCCCTCGATGCCGAGTTCTTCGCGGCAGGTTTTCTGAACCAGCTCGCCGGCGTACCAGAGGCGGATGGCGAGAAATTTCACAAGGCCGACCGGATAGGCTTTCTGCCAGGGATAATCCCGTTCTTCCGCGCGCCATTTGATGAAGCCGGCCCAGCCGGGCAGCGCCGTCAATTGCAGCGACAAGTAATCCTGGCGCAGATCTGAGGGAATGCCGAGCGCGTCCAGACTCTGCAGCAACGCATCTTCTGGGTAGTCGGGCAGCTGTGCAATTTTTCTGCGGCTGTCCGTGATGCCGCAGGGAGACCACTCCTGTGCCGCCAGGTCTTTCCAGGCATGGTACA
>CAYHNM010000272.1:0-2947 GCA_964357985.1 uncultured Nitrospira sp.
CGTCCGAAGTGGCCGCGCGTTTTCGTGTTGCCATGGTCATTCCTCCCGATAGGATTTCACGGCTTCGCCAGCTCGGCTTCGATCTCCTCGATGGTTGGGAGACTGGTTTGGAGTTCTTTGGGGAGGGTCTGCGTGAGTCGGGTTTCCCATTCGGCCACACCGATGGGCTTGGTATTTCCACCCAGCGCGTACTCGACCATCACGCGGTTCTTTTCCCGCACTAGCAGCAGGCCAAGGGTCGGTTTATCGTCAGGGTGACGGAGCAATCGATCCACCGCCGTCATGTACATCCCCAATTGCGCACCATCGCCAGGCTGGAACTTGCGGGCCTTCAACTCGATCACCACATACCGGCGCAATTTGAGGTGGTAGAAGAGCAGGTCGAGATAGAAGTCCTCATCGCCGATTTCTAGATGCACCTGCCGGCCGACGAAGGCGAAGCCCTGGCCGAGTTCGAGCAGAAACTTCTGGATATGCGCGACCAGGCCTTGCTCCAGTTCGGCTTCACGGCGCGGCACATCGGTCCCCAGGAAATCGAACAGGTAGGGATCTTTGAAGACTTGTAATGCCATATCGGAGTCAGACGGCGGCAGCGTGGCCGGGAAATTTGTCTGCGCCTTGCCTTGCCGGCGATGGGCCTGGGCTTCGATCTGGACTGCCAGCATGTTGCGTGACCAGCCGTGCTCCAGCGTCTTCGCAGCGTACCAGAGCCGCAATTCCCGGCTCCCTAGCTTCTCGATCAATGCGATGTGGTGATACCAGGTTAATTGTGCAAGCGCCCCTTGCACAATTTCCCGCTCAGGCCACGCCGACGCGAAGGCGCGCATATACTTGAGATTGCGAGGCGAGAACCCCTTCATCTCCGGGAAGGCGTCACGTAAATCGGTCGCCAGGCGATCGATGACCCGACTGCCCCAGCCCTGATCTGCCTGCTTGTCCAGAATGCTGCGGCCGATATCCCAGTACAACAACACCATAACGGCATTGCTCGCAAGGACGACACGCAACCGTTCCCGATGGATGCGGGCCTTGAGGTCCGCAAGCCACGCAGCGTAGTCCCCAGGCACGTCTCCGGCAGGCGGTGGCACTGGGAACATGACGCTACGGTCCACGCGGCCACGCTGCTTGCGTTCCGATGAGGAGTTTGTCTTGATGACGGCACGAGGTTTCTTACCCGCCATGTGTTCGTCCCTTCAGATTGTCACAGGCTGAATCAGTTCTCGTAGACGAATGCGTCTTCCCTGCCCGCTTACGAACGTTCGTCAACCTGGTTCCTCTCAATATCTCCAGGCAAGCTCACATGGAACGTATTCCAAACAATTTAAGAAGGAGGTTATCCTTTTCCTCACCAAAAATCACCCAGGTTTTTCAGACACAACCCTTTGCCATCGCCTCATTTCCCTCCTTCAATCCTCCATCCTCTCCCATACGGATTGTTCGGCGAATCGGATCTGAACGAATTCCCCGCGCCAAATTGGTTGTTCAGCGAATCGGGCGAGAAGGGCGAGCCGTAGCGGCCGAACTGGTTGCTCTCCTCGATTCGCGTTTTCCGCTTTCTTCTGATCAAGTGAGGCTTTAGGATAGGCCTATGACAACCTCTACCGCACTCAAGCCGGACGACCTCGAACGACTCATCTCGGGCACGCACTGGAACCCGCGCGCAATCCTCGGCCCTCACCCGACCGCCCAAGGCCTGGTTATCCGCATCTGGCTTCCGTTTGCCGAATCCATCGAGATTCTGTCTGCCGGTCAAGCCGCTCCGATCCCGACCAGGCGCATCCACGATGCCGGCCTCTTTGAAGCCATCCTCCCCAAACAAAGTCATGCGCTCCACTATAAGATCCGCGCTCGGGCTGCCGACGGCACCATCACGGAAAGCCATGATCCCTATGCGCTGCCGCCGTTACTGACCGATTTTGAGTTACACCTGTTTTCTGAAGGCACGTTTTATCGAGCCTACGAATCGCTGGGCGCACACGTTCGCACGGTAGAAGAAATCACAGGCGTGCATTTCGTCGTCTGGGCGCCCAATGCCGCGCGCGTCAGTGTTGTCGGTGAATTCAATCGCTGGGATGGCCGTTGCCACCCGATGACGAACCGGGGGGCGACCGGACTCTGGGAGCTCTTCCTCCCCGACCTGCCCGACGGAAGCCTCTACAAATATGAGATTCGCACTCGCGGCCAGGACGCCGTCCTGGTGAAGGCGGATCCCTATGCGCGCGCCGGCGAGCTTCGTCCCCGCACCGCCTCGATCGTGCGCGATCTCTCCGATTTTACCTGGCACGACGAAGCCTGGATGAATGCCCGCGCGCAGTGGAATCCCTTGCGCGCCCCCATCGCCATCTATGAAGTCCATCTCGGATCATGGATGCGGGTGCCGGAAGAGGGTAATCGCTGGCTCACCTACCACGAGCTGGCCGCCCGACTCATTCCCTATGTGAAGGACCTCGGCTACACCCATATCGAGCTCCTTCCCGTCACCGAACATCCCTTCGATGGATCCTGGGGCTATCAGGCCACCGGCTATTTTTCCGCGACCAGCCGCTACGGCACGCCGGAAGATTTCATGGCCTTTGTCGATGCCGCGCATGCCGCCGGTATCGGGGTCATTATGGACTGGGCGCCCGCGCATTTCCCCGACGATCCGCACGGCCTCGCGTTTTTCGACGGCACCCATCTCTATGATCATGCCGATCCGCGCCTCGGCTATCACCCGGATTGGCACAGCCGGATCTTCAATTATGACCGTCCGGAAGTGCGTAACTTTCTCCTGAACAGCGCCCTGTTCTGGCTCGACACCTATCATATCGACGGCATACGCGTGGACGCCGTCGCCTCGATGCTGTATCTCGACTACGGACGTAAGGCCGGCGAGTGGATCCCCAATCAGTTCGGCGGACGAGAAAACCTGGGTGCTGTGACGCTGCTCAAGGAACTGAATGAGATC
>CAYHNM010000273.1:0-2947 GCA_964357985.1 uncultured Nitrospira sp.
TGCCTCCTTCGTGTACTGCGTTGACTCATCCCCAAAACGCATCGAATACTAACCTGACTCTGCTCCAGGCATCTCCTTTCTGCGTGATGAAAATATGTGCTGAAACTCGAGCCCGCGTGTGCGAAAGGCCTGCCGGGCGTCCCTCACCAGCTGCATGAACCGGTGAAACTCCTCGACCGACAGATTAAACGGTGCGAACCCTTGAGCGAGTGTTTGCAAGTTTTCA
Source organism: uncultured Nitrospira sp. (assembly GCA_964357985.1). Classification (GTDB taxonomy): domain Bacteria; phylum Nitrospirota; class Nitrospiria; order Nitrospirales; family Nitrospiraceae; genus Nitrospira_D. The sequence goes on from CAYHNM010000273.1 coordinate 227, forward strand.
GACGAGTGTCGCGCCTCTTCATCAGCGAGCCGCTCCAGAACGTCCGCCGTCCATCCGGATATACGGAGGTTTTTGACGATGTCCGCAGCCTGGTCGCCATGCTTCTGTGCCACAGCCTGTCGAGCAAACTCTTGGACCGCGGGGTCGTCGCTTTTTGTGAAGACTGATTGAAATTGAATCACGAATCGGATGATGTGGTTCGCTTCAGGAGTGCCTTCAGGTGGCAAGACATCTGCGTCTTGCAATGTGGCGAGCACGGCCATCGCTGAACCGATGTGAGGCGAGGCCGTTTGGGCGGATCGTGCGGTTTGGGTCAGCACCGGGTTCGGGGCCGGATCTGCCACTGCGGGTGCGGCATCAACGATCGCACCAAGTCCGCCGAGCACGAGGGAGACAAGGAATAGCTTTGTGATGGATGCGGAGAGTCGCGGTATGGGCGAGAGGCATCGAAGAGTGAGAAGCATGCCGGGCATTATACAGGCTTGAGGGGAGGGCAGCTACCGGCGTGATGCAAGTCCGATCATTCGCTTGCAACACCATTGAGGAGTTTCTATAATTCCGCGTTCGTCGGGCACAGAAAGGTGTGACGTTCCATGCTGGCCAAGGTCGCGAGTGCTGCACTCGTGGGGCTGGATGCTCATCTTGTCGACGTCGAAGTCGACATTTCCGGAGGGCTTCCGCAATTTTCAGTGGTGGGATTGCCGGATGCGACCGTGCGAGAAAGTCGCGATCGGGTCCGCGCCGCGCTGAAGAACACGGGTTTTCATTTTCCTGCCAAGCGCATTACGGTCAATCTCGCTCCCGCGGGCATCAAGAAAGAAGGGTCCGGGCTCGATCTGGCCATTGCTATCGGGATTCTCGTTGCGGAAGAGGTGATTCCGCAAGAGGCGCTGGACCGGCGGGTTTTGTTGGGTGAGCTATCACTGGACGGACGAATCAAACCGATCACCGGCGCCTTATCGTTCGGACTGGCCTGCCGCAAAGGCTACGACCTCCTGCTGCCTGCCGCCAATGGAACCGAAGCGGCGCTCGTTGAAGGAGTGAACGCCTATCCGCTCCATACGTTGCCGGAAGCCGTCGAGTTCCTCAAGGGAAGTCAGGGGCTCAATGCCTGTCCATCGAATCTGAACCATCTCGAGTCCTTACGGCCGACGGATGATGAGGATTATGCCGACGTACGCGGACAGGATCACGCGAAACGGGCGTTAGAAGTGGCTGCGGCCGGCGGGCACAATCTCTTGATGGTAGGGCCGCCGGGGTCAGGAAAGACGATGCTGGCGCGTCGTCTCCCGTCGATTCTCCCGATCATGGAGCTGGATGAAGCGATTGAAACAACCAGAGTCCATAGTGTGGCGGGACAGCTGCCGCCGGATCGTCCGTTGCTCATGATCCGGCCGTTTCGAGCCCCGCATCATAGTATTTCGGATGCCGGTTTGGTGGGTGGCGGGGCCGTTCCGAAACCGGGCGAGGTGTCGCTCGCGCATAACGGCGTGCTCTTTCTGGATGAATCGCCGGAGTTCAAGCGTCCCGTGCTGGAAGGATTGCGGCAACCGCTCGAAGACGGTCATGTGACGCTCACGAGGGCCAGCGGAACGATACGCTATCCGGCCCGCTTCATGCTCATCGCGGCCATGAATCCCTGTCCTTGTGGATATTACGGTGACCGGTCGCGCCCCTGCGTCTGTTCGGTGCCGCAAATCCGTCGCTATCGCGCCAAGCTATCCGGCCCCTTACTCGACCGGTTGGACTTGCATTTGGAGATACCGCCTGTGCCGATTCGGGAATTGCGCCATGAACTGCCTCCGACGGAAAGCTCAGCCGCGATTCGCGCGCGCGTGCTGGCCGCGCGCGGGCGGCAGCAGGTGCGATATCGTGCCGACGGCATCTATACGAATGCCCAGTTGAAGCCCAGACTCGTGAAGCGGTATTGTGGGCTTGCGACCGGGCCTCAAGAATTACTGGAGCAGGCCATGGCCAGGCTCAATCTGTCAGCCCGTGCCCATGGACGGATTTTGCGTGTCGCGAGGACCATTGCTGATTTAGCGGACTCTGATAAGATTGAGACCGTCCATGTTGCGGAAGCTATTCAGTATCGGGCGCTCGATCGAGCGATTGAGGTGTGACGGGCCGTGCTGATGACAATGAAAGTCTTTTTCTGGTGGTTCGTCGTTGGGGCGACGATGGCACTCTCGGTGCTGATGCTGCAAGGCGGCATCCGTGATGTCATGCAGGCTCAGGGGTCGGTCTGGACACTCAAGCTGGCGGAACTGCTGACGACCATTATCGGCGGGGGGCTGCTCGGCGGCTGCATCGCCTTAATTCTCGATCGCATCAAGAAGTCATAACGCGTTCGGTTTTTTTACTGACGGTTGGTCATACGAGGGGAAACATGGATCTTGAAGTCGGATCGAATCTCTATCGCAATACAGATGGCACGATTGAAGTTGAGGGCGTGCCGCTCATACAAGTCGCACAACATTCGTCGACCGGATCGATATTGCTGAATTTCGCCTTGTTCGACCCGACCGGTCGAATGCTCGTGAAACTGGTGGATAGCACCATCATGTTCAACGAGCGGCGCGCGTACGATGTGACGAAAACACCCAAGACGGTCACCTTAAAAGAGTCGGCCTCGGGGAAAGTGCTGCTCCAGTTCGACGTCAAAGCACCGAACGTGGTGGTGTTTTCCAAGGGTGAGTTTCCCACGATGAAGGGCCACCT
>CAYHNM010000274.1:0-2942 GCA_964357985.1 uncultured Nitrospira sp.
CTGATTGTCCGGATCCCGCAGCCTCTGCAGCTTCTTATCTAAATCATAGAGTGGTTGGATCGAACGCTTGTCGGGAATCTTACCCAACGCCCAAGCCACTTCGGTCAGCACCGTCCAATCTGTTTTCGGATCTTGCAGCTTGGCCAGCAAGGGGAGAACCACTGACGCGTCGCCATGCACGCCGCCCAATTGCCCCAAACCCTTTGCGGCAGAAGCTTGCATGTCTACCATTGTGGACGTATTCATAACGTCCACGAGCAGCGGGATCCCTTCCTTCCCGAGGTTGCCCATCGCCACCAGAGCTTGCTTGGCCAGATCGCGGTCTTGGAGCACCTGCTTAAGTTTCGGCAAGGCTTCATCCGCCTGCATCTCCCCCAGCAGCGAAATGATTTTTACCTTCCTGGGCAGACTCGTCTCTGAAGAATCCATCAGCTTCAGCAATCGGTCGGCATGGCCCCATTCGGCTGCGAGAATCAACGGGAACTCATATTTCTCGAGTTGATCCGTCAGCCGCGCAATGGCAAAACCTCCAGGATCTCCGGCCTGAGCAGCCTGAGCGGCGGCAGAGGCATCTTCAAAATCAGTGCGGACTTCCTTCTGCCATTTAATCTTCATCCCGCCTAAGGCGTACGTCAGCTGGCAGGCCGGCCCTTTCCACAGACGAGAGGGGGCGTCAGGCAGATCATTGTCCCCCCCCGACGAGGCCGTGCCCTCCCAGGTCTTGCGCTGTTCGCATTTCACTCGGAATACCGCATCATGCATCTTCGAGGCGTCCTGCACCACGCTGTAGCCGCCCTCACCGAGACGACGCGAGACGCCCGAGGACAAGGGACCGGCATCAACCGGTCCCTTGTCGGTCAGGGCCAGGGTCTCGACGAGCACCACTTGAATCTTATCGAGCTGCGCTTTCTGTTCCGCCGTGAAATATTCACGATACGCTCCAGCCGGAGCACTCCACAGCACCATGCCCCAACTGACGATGATGGAGATGAAGAAAGAGAAACGATACATCGCACCACCTCCTTACCCATATGGGAACTCGAGGTAGACCACATCTTGCAGCCTTCAGCCTGCCGACCCCGTCGCCGGACACCCTGTACGTCAGTATACTCTCACCCTCCGGTACGAGCCAGGACCCACCTGCTTCCACCCCAACCTCCCCCTTCAGGGAGGCAAATCCATACAGCCCCTTGCCCATGGTCATCACTGCTCTCTATTGCTCGCTGTCTGGACGTTCAGAACCGCGTAAACCCCGCGGGAGTATGGGTTGACAGTGGGTCGCCTTCGACGGTACAAAAGGCTTACACAATCGCGTGTTTTGCTGTCTCAGCATCCGCGTCGACAGCCCCGCGATGCTCCCCACCGTGCGAGCGTGGCGAAACTGGCAGACGCGCGAGACTTAGGATCTCGTGGGTAACCGTGGGGGTTCAAGTCCCTCCGCTCGCACCAAATTTGACGGCAACTCCGTTTGGGCTCGCCCCTCATGGAACGTGGAAGGACATGGACGCATGACGATGAAGATGGAAATGACCGAACTAGGCCCCATGAAGCGGGCATTGAAAATCGAAGTCCCTGCTCATGAAGTCACGCAGCGTTTCTCGCGCGCCTATACGGAACTGAACCGCCAAGTACGCATCCCCGGGTTCCGCCCTGGGAAAGCTCCACTGGGCCTCCTTGAAAAACGCTACGCCAAAGAAGTTGAGGAAGATGTCATTCGTAGCATCGTGCCGGATTTCTACGACCGTGCCGTCCGCGAGGCCGGCATCAGCCCGGTGCTGGTCGAGATCCCGCCGCTGGAACGGGTTAAAATCAAGAAGGACGAACCCTTCACCTTCACGGCCACCGTCGAAATCAAGCCGACCATTGAACTGCGTGACTATAAAGCCCCCAATCCGATTTCGCTGAAGCCGGATAAACGGACCGTCACCGACGAGCAGCTCGATCGGGCGCTTGATGTTCTGCGTGAACAGCAGGCACGGCTTGAAGCCGCCGCGCCCGGCACCGCATTAGGCGATGGAGATTTTGCCGTCGTTGATCTCGAAGGCTTTCTTGATGGCACGTCGCTCGAGGGAACCAAGAAAGAAGGCCAGCTTCACAAAGTCGGTTCTAAAGCCGCGCTCCTCGGTATTGAGATCGACAGTTATGTAGTCGGCAAGAAAGAGGGAGACATCGTCGACATTCCTCAGAACTATCCCAGCAGTCACCCCGATACCCGGGTCGCCGGCAAGACCGTGAAGTTCAGCCTGGCCATCAAAGGCGTGAAACAGAAAACTCTCCCGGCACTCGACGACGAGTTTGCCAAGGATTGCGGGCCCTTTTCGTCGCTTCAAGAAATTAAGGACAAGCTGCGCAGTGAGATGGAAAAAGCCCTCAAGCGCGACATTGATGAATCCTACAAAGATACGATTCTCAAACGGCTGGCCGAAACGCACCACTTTGACCTGCCGGAAACCCTTGTGACACGTGAATTGGACGCCATCGTTCGGCAGAGACTCCAAGAGCGGCAACGTGGTAAGGCCACCGATCCATCACCCGCCGCAACGGCCGAAGAACTCAAGACCATCCGCGAAGAGAACCGCGACGAAGCCAACCGGCGCGTCAAAGTCGGCCTGATCCTCGAAGCCATTGCCACGAAGGAATCTATCTCGGTCAGCCAGGAAGATATGAACAACGAAGTCACCAGGCTGGCCACCGAACTCCGCGTTCCGATGGCTGAGCTCGTGAAAATGATTCAGGCCGGCGGCCAGGATTCCATCGAAGAATTGCGCTCGCGCATCCTGGCGGATAAAGCGTTGGACTTTGTATACCGCAACTCTGTGATCCAAGGTTAGACACGGTGCCTGCAAACGCCTCGATCGAGGGGCGCGCTCCAAACATTGCGGAAAGGAATTGAATATATGTTGGTCCCGATCGTAGTCGAACAAACCAATCGAGGCGAACGC
>CAYHNM010000275.1:0-2938 GCA_964357985.1 uncultured Nitrospira sp.
CCGATGATCTGATCCAGCTTGGAAGCGGTGAAGGCTTTGCCGCGCAGCTTGCGATGATAGGTGATGGCGAACCGGTGGGCTTCGTCCCGAATACGTTGGACGAGATGGGTGGCGGGGGCGTTTGGCCGGAGCAGAATGGGATTTTTTCGGCCGGGGAGAAAGATCCGCTCGTCTTTTTCGCCGCGCGCCTTAGCCAACCCCATGATCGCCTGATCGCGGTGCCCGACCTGCTTCAGCCCTTCCATGGCGGCGGCCAATTGTCCTAAGCCGCCGTCAATCAGGATCAGGTCCGGTCGTGCGAGATGTTCCGAGTCGCCATACCGCCGGGCCACCACTTCCTGCATGCTGGCAAAATCGTTAGCGCCGATGACCGTCTGGATTTTAAAGCGCCGATAATCCGCCTTCTTCATCTGGCCATCTTCCCACACGACCATGGAGGCGACCGATTGGTTGCCCATCGTATTGGAGATGTCGAACCCCTCGATACGCCGGGGCGCTTTCTCCAGATGCAGCAGTCGTTTCAGGTCTTCGACGGCCTGCCGGTCGAGCGCTTCATCCCGCAGGTGGTTGGCCGCCGAGGCCGCGGCATTTTCTTCGGCCAGCAGGACCAGTTGATGCTTCGTCCCACGTTCCGGGGCGAGGACCTTCACGCTTGAGCCCCGTTTGTCGCTCAACCATTGTTCGATGAGCGCTGCGTCGGCGAGCGCGGTGGGCACCAGCAGTTCTTTGGGCGGCTGGCCGTCTTTGTTGTAAAACTGCTCGATGGCGGACCGGACCAGATCTTCATCGCTGATATCAGCCGATTGCGGCCAGAAGAAATCCTTCCGTCCGATGAGCAGGCCGCCTCGTACAAACAGAAGCTGCAGATCAACCGCGGTGCCTTGTCGCGCCAGGCCGATCACATCCTGGTCGGTCGCCGCCGTTTGCGTGATGCGTTGCTTTTCCAGCGTGCGCTCGATTTTGAAGAGTCGATCGCGCAGCCGGCCTGCTTCTTCAAACTCCTCCCGTTCCGCGGCCGCTTCCATCTGCGCGCGGAGATCGTCCAACAGTTCATGGTCGCGGCCTTCCAGGAACTGGCGGACCTGGCCGACGATCTTGAGATAGTCCTCCTGCGATTGGTTGCCGGTGCAGGGTGCCATGCAGCGCTTGATTTCAAACTCCAGGCAGGCCCGATCTGCGGTTCCGTCTATCTCAATGGTGCAGGTGGCGAGCGGAAACGATTTCTTAATGACCTTCAGGGTCTCGCGGAGCGCGCCAGCCGGCGTATAGGGGCCATAGTACAGCGCGCCGTCCTTCTGGACTCGGCGGACGATCGAGAGCCGTGGGAAGCGGTCTTTGATCGGCAGACGGAGGTAGGGATACTGCTTGTCGTCGCGTAGTACCACATTGAACCGCGGCCGATGGCGCTTGATGAGATTGCTTTCAAGGATGAGGGCTTCTAGTTCTGAGCGAGTGACAATGGTTTCGAGATCGGCAATCTGGCCGACGAGCAATGCCGTTTTGGGAGAGTGGTTGGCGCCGTGCTGAAAGTAGGAGCGGACACGGTCGGCCAGCGAGGCGGCTTTGCCGACGTAGAGCAATTCGCCGGACTGGTCTTTAAAGAGGTACACGCCCGGATGATCGGGCAGGTGATCAAGCTTGGATTGGAGGGTGTCAACGAGATTCATGGTCAATGGGACATGGTCGATGGTTTAAGAGGAGTTCGGTGGGCGCTCGGCCTTGGCCTTTCCTCGTAGACGAATCTTACGTTCAATGCTCGCGATGAGATTCGCCAATTGCGTGAGAGCTTCGTCGTATTCTTCCGCCAAAGCCTGCCCTCTTTCGTCCGGTAATTGATGGACGGCCATTGCGTAGCGCACATGCGTCATTGTTTCTCGTCCTTCACGGCGGCACCGATACAAGGCCTGAAGGTATTCCGTGCTGTATTGAGAGTAGAAACCCTCGGTCATGTTCGCACAAACCGATTCGGATGAACGCAACATCTGGCTGCGAAGCCATTTGAAGTCCGTCGCGAAGGCCCGCGAGTCTTTCTCAATGCTCAATGCTAAAACAAAGCAAGTTTGAAAGACAGGCATGTCTTCGACCCGCGCTATTGTTTTCTTCTCCATTTCCCATCATCCATGAACCATCACCCATTCTCCATTTCCCATCGATTCTCTTAGCGAAGCGTGCGGAGGAACGACGGGCTCAGGGTGCCGCGCGCGACTTCGGCGACCGGACCTTTCATCGTGAGCGAAAAATCTTTCGCCACTTCGATATTCAATGTTCCGCCCGGCATCTTGACCGTGACCGGACTCTTGACCAAGCCTAGACGGACGGCGGCGCTCGCAGCCGCGCAGGAAGAGGATCCGGAGGCCTGCGTCTCCCCCGCGCCACGCTCCCAGATGAGGATGAAGATTTCTTTGGGACCGGTTGGGACAGCTAATTGGACATTCGTCCGTTTCGGGAAGAGGGAGTGGTTCTCCAGGACAGGGCCGAGCTTCAGCAGATCTTCGCGCGACCAGGATTCTCCCGCTTGCTTGAAGACCACACAATGGGGGTTCCCGACGCTCACGCCCGTGAAGGACAACGCACGCCCAGCCGCTTCAATCGGCTGCTGAATCAATTCATCGACTGCCATGGTGCAGGGAAGCGCCGCCGGCTTGAACGTGGCCTGCCCCATCTCAACCGTCACGGCACTCGCATCGCCATGGCGATCGACATGCAAATCGATTGTGACCAGACCGCCTTTCGTCTCGACGGTGAAATGTTTCTTCTTCGTCTTTCCCGTGGCGTGGAGATAGCGGGCAAAAATGCGCAGCCCGTTGCCGGACTTCTCTGCTTCGCTGCCGTCCGGGTTGTAGATGCGCAGGCCGAAGTCGGCTTTCTTGCTCGGGACGAGCGCGAGAATGCCGTCGCTGCCCAGACCCCAGTTGCGATCGCAGACCGCTTTGATGTT
>CAYHNM010000276.1:0-2898 GCA_964357985.1 uncultured Nitrospira sp.
CTCATATTCATACTGGCTTATCCAGCTTCTCGATGCCCATTGCCTTCAGGATGACCTTCTCGTAGTAGGGCTCGCTGATCCCACGTTTCATCTTATGGAGGAAATACTTCTCCAGCCCGATCTTGGCCAGATGAACCCACTTCCCCTTCTTCGCCCAGGTCACATTTCTCGGCGCCATCTGCGGCAAGGCCACGAACGCGACGCCCGTATCCCCCATGTCGGCCAGACAGATCGCGTTCCAGGTCGCCGTATCGCGCTTGGGATCGTTGTCGATATCCGCCTTGATGTTGTGGACTGCGGCGGAGACCATCGATTCGATCATGTAGCCGGTCTTGGGGGCGCCGGTCGGGATGGGCGTCACTTCGACCGGCGGAATCGCCACACAGACACCTACCGAATAAATATTTTTGTACGTGGGATTGGCCTGATAGGCATCGATATTCACAAAGCCCTTTGGATTACACAAGCCCGGTGTACCGGCTACCGCATCCACCCCGGCGAACGGCGGGATGAACATGGAATAGCGGAACGGGACCTCCTGCCCATCTTCCAACAGCACCTTGCCGGGCTGAATCTCCTTGATCGCACTATTCGGGATCGGCTTGATGGAATGTTCGGCAAACTCGTCCTCCATGAGGCGGCGAGAAGCCCCCACTCCGGCCAATCCCATATGCCCGACATAGGGCTCCGGCGTGACAAAATAGATCGGCACTTTCTTCCGCAGCTTCTTTTTCCGAAGATCGGTGTCGAGGATGAACGCCATCTCATAGGCCGGCCCGAAGCAGGAAGCACCCTGAGCCGCCCCGACGACGATGGGACCTGGATTTTTGAGAAACGCCTGATACGACCCCCAGGCCTGCTCGGCATGGTCCACATTGCAGATGGATTGGGTATAACCGCTGGGACCGAGCCCTGGAACTGCGCCGAAATTCAGCTTGGGGCCTGTCGCGATGATCAGATAGTCGTACGGCACTTCGCCCTTGGCGGTGATCACTCGATTCTGCTCCGGCTCGATTCGGTCCGCCGTGGCATGAACAAACTCGATTCCTTTCCTGTCCAGGACCGGGGCGACCTGAAAACTGATGTCTTTCCTGGTCCGCCATCCGACGGCCACCCAGGGATTCGACGGCACGAAATGAAAGGACTCGACATTGGAGATGACCGTGACCTTGTGTTTCTTCGCGAGGAGCGCCCGCGCCTCATAGGCCGCCTGCAGTCCACCGATCGATGCGCCGATGATCACTACTCGTGCCATAGGATTCTCCTTTTCTCAAAAGCTATCAGCCGTCAGCAACCGGCTTTCAGCCATTCAAACGAGTCCTCATCCCTGATGGTGTGAGCCTTCACGCGTAAAATGGATTCGGAATCATTCAATATTCATCATCTCGGATCATTGCGGGCTCAGAGGTCACGCGCGCGCGAATGCTGATAGCTGACGGCTACTTGTCCACCCCGAATCGATACAAATCGTGGCACGTGGTACAGCGGGCCGTCATGCTCGACAGCCGCTGCAGAATCTGTTGAGGCGTTTCCTTCTGCGCGATCGCATCGGCTAAGGCATCCATATCCCGATGAATAGACATTCCCATCTGTTTGAACGGCAACGGCAGCTTCACCATGATCGCCGGATTCACATCGACCGCCATCCCCATGCCTGCTGCCCGGGCGGCTTGTTCGATCTGCTGCCGGTCTGCCGGCTGATCTTGCCCTGCCACACCGGTGACCACTCCATGCACTGCCTTCAGCAGCTGCCGCATTTCCCCAAGGATCAGATCTCGCTCGTTTGGAGCCAATAATATTTCCATACGGCCGTCAGTTCCTTTGGCCGTCCAACCGTTCACGAAAAACCAACCGGCCCCGATGAGCGTAACAACCCAGAGCACCACCGCAACCATGCAGAAGTGTGCTTTCATCTCATCCTTTCAAGGAGCCTTCGTGGGATATCCCGCCACGCCGGCGCCATAGTCGTAGACGAGGCTCCCGCCGTAGTAGCTGGCGACCAAGAGCACGACAACTCCGACAATGCCGAGTCCCACGGAGACTGCCCGCTGCTCCCCGACGAACCCGATCCTGGTGACCAATCGCCATCCCAGCAGACCGAGGAAAATCCAGAACGTCGCAAAGCCCAGGCCTTCATGCAGCTCAAGCACAGACTCCGGGACACCACTGTGCTCGACGGCCTCTTCGGCCATATGACCGGAGACCACTGCCGCCAGGCTACCGGCAAATCCCAAAACCAGCGTGTAGAGGCCGGCGATTCGGCACTCTTCAGGTCGCCACTTCCCTCCCAGCAGATCGAAAAAGACCGCGGCCGATAAGAGCGCGATCGGAAAGTGCACCAACATGGGATGAATGGGATGCATGCTTGTCTTCCAAGATCTGTGTTCTTTGGTTTATGGAGTGCAAGCAGAGGGCCGAAACAGCGGGCAAGATCCGCAGCCTTTTCCGACAAACAATTCCAGCAATTCTGCGATCTCAGACGAGCGAAAGGCCTTCAGGAGTGGAGTCTTTCCCCAACCTTACGAATCACACTGAGGCAGAACGGGGCACTGGCAGAGATGAGCCGAGCAGGCCGGTGCATCAGAGGAGCCATACAAACAACATGGGCCTCCGGACATGCATCCGGGGGCCCATGGCAGAATCTTCTGACCGACTGACTTACTTTCGTACCGCGATTCCGTGCGTATCAGCGGTTTCTTTGTCGTCTTTCTTATTCGTAATCACCGCCTGCCCCTTGTAGTGTCCGACTTTGCCCCCGGCATCCACATGAATCACACCGACGCCGGGGACTGTCCCCTTGGCGTTATGCACTCCCTTATCGTTACCGGTCAGCGGATTGGGGCCGCGAAGACCGACGAAAACGTACTGCCCATCCGGCGCAACGTCCATCAAATCGGG
>CAYHNM010000277.1:0-2892 GCA_964357985.1 uncultured Nitrospira sp.
CCCTTGATGTTCCGCGCAGCCTCCCACAAGTCCACCGCACGCTGGGCATTCAACCAGAATTCAGGGCTGTTGCCGAATAAACGAGAGAGTCGCAACGCCATCTCAGGACTCACCGCGCGCCGCTCCCGCAGCAACTCATTCACCGTCTGGCGAGACACCCGAAGAGATTTGGCAAAGCTGGAGACGGTCAAGCCATACTCCGGCAAGAAATCCTCCCGCAGCATCACCCCAGGATGCGTGGGCCGGACTTTACGCTCTCGCTTGTTGGGGATGCTCATCGTACACCTCTCATCAATGATAATCTGCTATCTCAACATCGTACGCATCGCCATCTTCAAATCGAAAGCACACTCGCCATTGTTCGTTGATAGAAATCGAATACTGCCCGGCCCGGTCTCGTTCCAATTTGTGAAGTCGATTGCTCGGAAGTACAGATAGCTCAGTTACGCTCGTCGCGAGATCAAGATATTCCAGCTTACGTACGGCCCGCCCCCAGATTCCCGGAGGAAAGCGCTTCGACTTACCGCTCTCGTACAGCTCTCTCGTACGCCTGTCGGCAAAGGTCTTGATCACGCGGAAAGTGTAATGCCATACGTGACACCTGTCAACCTCGGCTCATGCCTGAACGCTAGTGGGAAAAGATGGGGCATCGCTTGACGTTACACCTCGATAAATCTGCATGGTCAAGTTGTGTCGTTGCGCTCCCTTCTCCTCGTTTGACTTCCCCTTCCCCGCCCTCCTAGAATCCGGCCATGGCTTCGTCCTTCGTCCATCTCCATCTGCACACCCAGTTCAGCCTCCTCGACGGCGCGAATCAGATCGAGCCGCTCGTGCAGCAGATCAAGTCGTTCGGTCAGCCGGCCGTGGCCATGACCGACCATGGCAACATGTTCGGCGCGATCGAGTTCTATCGCAAAGCCAAGGATGCGGGAGTCAAACCCATCATCGGGTGCGAAGCCTATATGGCGCTCGGCAGCCGCCATGCGAAGAAGGACAGCGGCCTCGCCCACAACGATTACTACCACCTGATCCTCCTGGCTCGAAATCTGACCGGCTATCAGAACCTCATCAAACTTTCGAGTAAAGCATATCTTGAAGGGTTCTACTATAAGCCACGGATGGATAAGGAACTTCTCAAGGAGCACCACGAAGGATTGATTGCCTTGTCAGGCTGCCTCAGCGGCGAGATTCCTTATCTGATCGGCCAGAAAGATATGGACGGCGCGATGGCCGTGGCGGGTGAATTTCAGGAGATCTTCGGGAAGGAGCATTTCTACCTCGAAGTGCAAGCCAACGGGCTCGATCACCAGCGCATCGCCAATGCCGGCCTGATCGAAATCCACAAAAAGATGAACATCCCGATGGCAGGCACCAACGACTGCCACTACCTCAAAAAAGAAGACTCCCATCCGCACGAACTGATGCTCTGCCTCCAAACCGGCAAGACCCTCAGCGACCCGAACCGGATGAAGTTCGACACCGATCAGCTCTACGTCAAATCGACGGAAGAAATCACGCCGGCCTTTGCCGAATTCCCCGGCGCCGTGACGAACACCTGCCGTATCGCGGACAATTGCGACTTGGAGCTCGTCCTCAACAAGACGCACTTGCCGCAATACAAAGTCCCGGAAGGCTATACGCGCGAATCCTACGTGGAACATCTGGCCATCGAAGGGCTCAAGGCCCGGCTGAAAGAACGGCCCAGCACGATCCTGCCGGCCGCCTATGAGTTGCGACTGCGCGAAGAGCTGATGGTCATTTGCTCCATGGGCTTTGCCGGCTACTTCCTGATCGTCTGGGACATTATTCGCTTCGCCCGCTCACGCGGTATTCCCGTCGGACCGGGACGCGGATCGGCTGCTGGAAGCCTCGTCGCCTATGCATTGCGCATCACGGATCTGGATCCGCTCGTCTACAGCCTGCTCTTCGAGCGGTTCCTGAATCCGGAACGTGTGTCCCTCCCCGATATCGACATGGACTTCTGCATGGATCGCCGCGGCGAGGTGATCAACTACGTCGTGGACAAATACGGCAAGGACCACGTCGCGCAGATCATTACGTTCGGGACGCTCGGCGCGAAAGCCGCGATCCGCGATGTCGGTCGCGTGCTCGAAATCCCCTATGCCGAAGCCGACAAGGTCGCCAAGCTGATCCCCAACCAGCTCAACATGACGCTGCAACAGGCCCTTGAGCTAGAGCCGAAGCTCATGGAGCTGGTCAACACCGACGCCCGAATCGCCGAGCTGATGAAAGTCGCGCAGTCGCTGGAAGGTTTGGCGCGGCATGCCTCGACGCACGCGGCCGGCGTCGTCATCTCCGAAGGCCCGCTGACCGACCATGTGCCCCTCTACAAAGGGGCCAACGACGAAATCGTGACGCAATACACGATGGGCGATGTCGAAAAGATCGGCCTGGTCAAATTCGACTTCCTCGGTCTCAAGACCCTGACCATGATCCACCGGGCGGAAATTCTCATCAACGAAACCCACCCGGATCGGCCGCCGCTCGCGGTTGAACAGCTCCCGTTCGACGATGCGAAAACGTTTGAGCTCCTCTCGTCCGGCAAAACCACCGGGATCTTCCAGCTGGAAAGTTCCGGCATGCGCGATTTGCTCACCGGCTTCAGGCCGGACCGGTTCGAGGACATCATCGCCATCATCGCGCTCTATCGCCCCGGTCCGATGGACCTGATCCCCGACTTCATCAAGCGCAAGCAAGGCAAAGTCCCGATCACGTACGAGACGCCTGAACTTGAGCCGATTCTGAAAGACACCTACGGGGTCATCGTCTATCAGGAACAGGTGATGGCGATCGCCAATAAGATCGCGGGCTTCTCGCTGGGACAAGCCGACATTCTCCGCCGCGCGATGGGTAAGAAAAAGCCGGAAGAGA
>CAYHNM010000278.1:0-2872 GCA_964357985.1 uncultured Nitrospira sp.
CCGGTGGGTTACGGCGCTGGTACCCGGACGACCGAGAACGCCGCTGGAAGCCATTTTCAACATCCGATCACTCCACCGTCACGCTTTTGGCTAGGTTCCGCGGCTGATCCACATCCGCCCCGCGCAAGACGGCAATGTGATACGCCAGCAACTGCAATGGAATCGTGAACAGAATGGGCGAGAGCAACGGATGCGTGTCCGGAATCGTAAATACCGCATCCGCGGTTTTCCCCAGCTCGCGCTCGCCTTCAGCCACCAACGCGATCACCGGCGCACGCCGCGCCTTCACTTCCATCAGGTTACTCACCGTCTTTTCATACAGGCGATCGCGCGGCGCCAACACCACCACCGGCATGTCTTTGTCGATCAGCGCAATCGGCCCATGCTTCATCTCACCGGCCGGATACCCTTCGGCATGGATATACGAAACCTCCTTGAGCTTCAGCGAGCCCTCCAGCGCGATGGGATAGTTAATCCCACGCCCCAGGAACAGAAAGTTTCGCTTCTTGTAATAGCGTTTCGCAATGGCGACCACTTCAGCTTCCCGGCCCAGCACCCGCTCAACGAGAGAGGGCAATTGCACCAGTCGATCCAACCAGGCTTTTCCGTCGGCCACATTCATCACCTTGCGCACGCGCGCCAGATGGAGCGACAGCAGATACAGCGCCGTGAGCTGTGCGGTAAAGGCCTTGGTCGAGGCCACACCGATCTCCGGCCCGCAATGGGTATAGAGCACACCGTCCGACTCCCTCGCCAGCGAGCTGCCGACCACGTTCACGATGGACACCACGCGCGCGCCCTTCTCCTTCGCTTCCCGCGCCGCCGCCAGCGTATCGGCCGTTTCGCCTGATTGGGAAATCGTAATGAACAGGTCGTTCTTTCCGACCAGCGGATCGCGATAGCGAAACTCGCTCCCGATATCGACCTGCACCGGCGTCCGCACCATTTCCTCGAAAAGATACTTGCCGACCAACCCGGCATGCCAGGAGGTCCCGCAGGCCACGATCCAGATCCGTTCCACCGCCGCAAATTCCTTGGGCGTGAGTCCGATGTCCGGCAGATCGGCTTCTCCGGTTTCGTAGGAGTACCGCCCGCGCATGGTATCGAGAATGGTCTGGGGCTGCTCGTGAATCTCCTTCAGCATGAAATGCGGATACCCGCTCTTCTCCACAGCTGAGGCATCCCATGTGATTTTCGTCGCCTTCCGGGAGACCGGCTGCCCATCCGCATTCGTCAGATGCATCTCGTGCTGCGTCACCACCGCGACGTCACCCTCTTCAAGGTAGGTTACATCCCGCGTGTGCACCAGCATGGCCATCACGTCCGATGCAACAAATGACGCCTGCTTGGTGCGGCCGACCACCAACGGACAACCGGACCGCGCAGCGACCAAGGTCCCCGGCTCCTTCTCAGAGATCACCGCCAAGGCATAACTCCCGCGCACATCCTTCGTCGCCGAGCGAACGGCATCCGCCAATCCCTGCCCCTTCTGGAGATACTTATCGATTAAATGGGCCAACACTTCCGTGTCGGTCTCCGACTGAAACGTGTAGCCCTCTTTTTCCAACTGCTGTTTCAGCGGCTGATAATTCTCGATGATGCCGTTGTGCACGAGGACACAGCCCTTCGATCGATGCGGATGGGCATTCTGCTCGGACGGCTTGCCGTGCGTGGCCCAGCGGGTGTGACCGATGCCCACCATGCCGCTCAGCTCTTTTTCTTGAAGCGATTTCTGAAGATTCACCAGCTTGCCGACGCTGCGCCGCACAGTAATTTTCTGCCCCTGCTGTATGGCGACGCCCGCGGAGTCGTACCCGCGATACTCCAACTTGGCCAGCCCGCCGATCAGAATCGGAACCGCCTCTTGGTTTCCCACATATCCGACAATCCCACACATCGATCGTCTACCTCCGCTTCTTCTTGCTGGCCGCCTTGGTTGCCGCCGTTCGCTTACCGGCCAGCTTTACCGGAACCTGCTTCTCATTCGCCAACAGCGCACGCCGCCTGGCGGCCCATCCGGCCCGATTGACCTGCGCCACCCGGGCGATCGCTAACGCATCCGCCGGCACATCCTGCGTGACCGTCGTTCCTGCGGCAATGACCGCTCCGGCTCCCACCGTCACCGGCGCAATCAGCTGCGTATCGCTCCCCAAAAACACATGATCGCCCACGATCGTCTGATACTTATGCGCCCCGTCATAGTTACACGTAATCGTCCCGGCGCCGATATTGACGCCCTTGCCGATCGTCGCGTCCCCAAGATAGCTCAGATGGTTGGCCTTGGCTCCTTCGCCCAGATCCGTCTTCTTCATCTCGACAAAGTTACCGACCTTCGCCTTCTTGCGCACCCGCACACCGGGGCGCAAATGTACAAAGGGACCAAGCGTGGCCTGCTCGTCGATCTGCGAGTCGGCACAGACGCAATGATCCAGAATCGTCACATGGGACCCGACGACACAATTCGTGAGCCGCGTGAAGGAACGGATTTCACAGCCCTCTCCGATGACCGTCTTCCCTTCCAAGGTCACGTTCGGATGCAAGGTCGTGTCTTTTCCAATCACGGCCTCAGCGTCGATCCATGTGGAGGCCGGGTCGATCATCGTCACACCGGCTTCCATCCAGCGCCGCCGGATCTGCTGGCGAATCACCTGCTCAGCCTCCGCCAACTGCAACCTCGAATTGACCCCTAACCCTTCATCCGGATTCGTCAGCGGAAGCGCCGCGACCCGATGCCCCTGCGTGACCGCCATATCGACGATGTCCGTCAGGTAATACTCGCCCTGGGCATTATGCGGCTGCACCTTATCCAACGCGGCAAAGAGAAATGCCCCATCGACGACATAGGTCCCGACATTGATTTCGCGGATCGCTC
>CAYHNM010000279.1:0-2871 GCA_964357985.1 uncultured Nitrospira sp.
CGTGTTGAAGCTGGTGAGTCGCGATCGAGACTGGTCCGTGGAGTACGAGCGGATTAGGCTCTCTCCCCAGCCGGATTATTATTTTGACGAGCCTCCCGGGTATAAAAAACGGGCGAGCCCAGCAGGACCCAGAGTGCAAGGGTAGCGGGCGACAAGGAACATTGATGACACACATGGTTCGTAAGCAGGGCGTTGTGGTAGTCGCTGGACTTCTGTGCGTGCTCGGATGGCTGAATCCATTTGTGCTGATGGCCGGGCCGGCGGCGGTTCCCAAAGAAGCCCAGGCGGCTTTTGAGAAGAAAGCCTATCAGCAGGTACTCGATGAACTGGCGAAGCTCGATAAGGAAAAGAGCGCTACTCCCGATGTCAGACGGCTCAAGATCCGGTCCCTGATCAATCTTGGCAAGCCGAAAGAAGCGTTGGATGAGTACGATCTGCTGGCCCAGTCACTCAAGCGCGACGATGAGCCGGCACTTCGCGAGGTGGCGCTGGGCTTGATTGTGGTGCTCGTGAAGGATATGCGCGAGCAAATGCGTGGCGCCGCCTACACGGCATTGAAGGAAATCGATTCCACTGAGGCTGTGCCTCTGTTCGAGGATGGATTGAGCGATGGGTCCGGCCCGGTGCGCGTGCTGGCGGTCGAAGGGTTGGGCCGCTCGGAGGCCGGGCGAAAGTCGAAGAAGTTGCGCGGGGCGATTGAAGATCAGGCGGGGCTGGTGAAGGCACGCGTCGTCAAAGCGCTTGGGCGTTCCGGGGATGCTTCTGTGCTGCCGCTTATCGAGGCTGCGGCGAAGGACGAACTTTCCCCGGTGCGCATCGCCGCCTATGCGGCGCTGATCCGGTTAGGGAAAAAAGAGGCCTGGGACGAGTTGCGGAAGGTCGCCGATGCGGCTAATCCAGATGATCGAACCGATGCCATGCGGGCGATCGCCGATCTGAAGGATCAGCGGGGCGCGGCGCTCATGATAGAGCTCTTGACCTACAATCAGCCTTCCGTACGGGGCACTGCGGCCAGAGGATTAGGGCAACTTGGGCGGAAAGAGGCTCGAGAGAAGATCGAGCTGTTATTGAAGGATCCTATCCCGGCGGTGCGAGAATCCGCCGTGTCGAGCCTAGCCGAGTTGGGCACGGTCGAATCTGTTCCGGCCATCAAGCCGTTGTTAGGGGATGGACAGGTGACGGTGCGGGCGGCAGCCGTGGCGTCCTTGCTCCAGCTCGGTCAACCGTTTGAGCTGGTCGCTGACACGGCCAGAGCGTTGGCGCAGCAAAGCGATACGGCCTCCCGCGCTTCGATCGCGTTTGCGCTCGGGAAGGCGACCAAGTCGAATGCCAAGCCCGCAGTCGTATTTTTGAGTGGCCTCACGGCCGATTCATTGCCCGGTCCCAAGATTGTTGCCCTTCGGTCCCTGGGCCATATTGGAGATCGTGAGGTGATTCCCCTGATGATGGAGGGGATGCACGATGCCAATGAGGCGGTTCGGGCGACGGCGGCAGGAGGACTCTTGCACCTGCTGCAATCTAAACCATAGTGGGGGCGGATAATCGCCTCTTGTTTCGGATTGACAGGGTACGGTAGACTTTTATATACATACTCGGTCCACGATCAGCCTCGCCAGCGTGATAGCGATCGAGTACACCAGAGAGGAAGTGATCTCTTCCATTCCTCTCACCAGGCCGGTGGATTGACGGAAGGGAACCACGAGTGAGAAATCAGGGTAGTTAGTTCATCACAAGGAGGCAGTCTCATGAAGAAGGGTGCGTTATCAGTTGTGTTTGGTGCGGCCGCGGTGGCGTTGGTGGCAGCCCCGCTCTTGGCCAATGCCGGCGGAACCATTGCCGGGAAGGTGACCTATGCCGGGAAGGCCGAGCAGAAGGAATTCTCTTTTGCGAAGTTCCCGAACCCCAAGTTCTGCCCGAAGAACCCGAACAAGAGCTTGATGGATGGCGATAAGCGCTTCTTGAAGACCATCGAAGTGGGCAAGGATGGCGGTCTGAAGGGTGCGGTCGTTGCCGTGGTCGATATCGAAGACAAGGCGTTCATGGATGGGTACGCGGGAACAGATGTCACTGCGGCGTTCTGCGAGTTCCTCCCGTTCTCGGGCGTAGTCGTGAATAACAAGAATTTCAGAGTTGAGAACACCGATGCCGACGCGGATGACCCCAAGTCGGTCCTGGGTGTGCTCCACAATCCGCATAGCTTCGTGGTGAAGGGTTCAAGCTCGGCAACCGGTTTCAACATCGGTTTGGCCAAGAAGGGCGACAAGATGGAGAAGCCGGTCGTGTTCCGTGGTGGCGCTGAGAAGGATGGCTTCTATCGGTTACAGTGCGACCAGCATGAGTTCATGCAGTCGTTCTTCCTCCCGGTTTCGAACAAGCATTTCGCTGTGGTGAAGGAAGACGGTTCGTTCGAGCTCAAGGATGTGCCGGCCGGCAAGCATCAAGTGGTGGCCTGGCATCCGTTTGCCGCTAAGGGCAAGAAGGTGATGTTCGAGGTGGAAGTGGCCGAAGGCGGAACAGCCAATCTCAAGGCTGAAATCAAGTAAGCCGGTTTCCAGTTTTAGCGGGATCACCCCGCCACAAAGGGCAGCGGAGCAATCCGCTGCCCTTTGTGTTTCTGCTGAGATTCCCCCCGGCTGAGTCGCCTTGCCTTTCACTTTCTGAACTGGGTAAGATACCCAATTCCTGAATCAGGATGCGTCAAGGGGATTGGTGTGTCACGAGAACTCTCACTCGCCGAAATCTTTCAACTCGGGTACTACTGGGAGACGAAAATTCTCCTTACGGGCGTGCGCCTGGACCTCTTTTCCGCTCTCGATGGGAAAGGGAAAACGGCTCAGGAGGTCGCCAGCCGTCTTGGCGCCCATGAGCCGA
>CAYHNM010000280.1:0-2868 GCA_964357985.1 uncultured Nitrospira sp.
ATATGTTCGGGCTGATGGGCGACCTCGCGCATGGCCACCGCCATGACACGGTAGGCTTGCTCGGCGAACGTCCGGCTTTGGCCAAGGATGCGCTTCCGTTCGTCCGGCGACATCGCAATGGCTTCGCCATGGACCAATGATTGTGTGCAGAGCGTGAGCACGGCCTCCGGGGCGCCTTTCGTGAAGGCCATGAGCCGGCCCTCCATCCAGTGCAGGGTGCTCATCCGTTTCCGGTCGGCATCGAAGGCGAGTTCTCCCATGCGCCGCAATGGAGGGCGGTGGGCGACTCCATGCTCGATGGCGAATTCCAGGAGCGCGACTTCCGTCGGATCGCCGGTCACGACAAATCGCCCGTCCGATCCCCGCACCCGCTTGGCATTATGGCAATTCAGCAGGGCATCGAACAGGAACTGCCAGCGCTCGGCATCCGCCGTCGTGATCAGGCGTCCCCTGCTGAAGAAGCACCCCTCCCGAGATTCGACCACGAGGCCATCGGCATAGAACCGATCCACCTTCATCCGGTTTTCCGTGAGCGTGCCGGTCTTGTCGGTGCAGATCACGGTGGTACAACCGAGCGTTTCTACGGCAGGTAAATGTTTCACGAGGGCGTGGCGTTTCGCCATCCGTTGGCTGCTCATGGCGAGTGCCAGCGTCACGGTCGGAAGGAGCCCTTCGGGTACGTTGGCCACGATGATGCCGATACCGAAAATGGCGCTGATCCAGAATCCGAGACCGGTGCTCACTCCGACCAGGAAGAAGGTGGCGCCCATGGCCAGGGAAATGGCGGCCACGACTCTGGTGACTTTGATGATTTCGATCTGGAGCGGGCTGATGCCGGTTTCGACGGTGGTGGCGAGATTGGCGATTTTGCCGAATTCGGAGCGCATTCCGGTAGCAAAGACGACGGCGCGACCATGACCCGAGAGGATCGTCGTCCCGGCGAAGACGAGGTTCGGGAGATCGAGCCAGTGGCCATCTTCGGTCGGGTCGGCGATCCGTCGTTTCGGTTTGGATTCACCGGTCAATGCCGCGTTGTCGACCCGCAGACCCGTGGCCTCGGTGAGCCGAGCATCGGCGGGGACCCGTTCCCCTTCTTCCAAGATCAGCACATCGCCGGGGACAATCTCATGGCGGGCGATTTCGGTGGATTGCCCGGCGCGAATGACCCAGGCCTTGTCCGGCAGGAGGCGATGAAGGGCCTGGACGGCTCGCTCGGCCTTGTATTCCTGGAGGAACGCGAAGACGGTGTTGAGGACGATGACGCCGAGAATGGCCCATCCCAATGTGGCCATGCCCTCGCCCGGCCTCATGAACTCTGCTGTGAAGGAGAGACCCGCGGCAATCCAGAGCAAAACGGCGAGGAAATGGGTGAAATGGCGGGTGAGCCCCCGCAGAATGGCGTAACGGGCAGGTTCCGTGAGCCGGTTGGCGCCGAATCGGGCGAGGCGTTGCCGCGCCTCTTCCGGAGAGAGACCGCCGTCGGCGGTCTCCAGGCGCTTCAGCACCTCGTCGAGCGGGAGGGTTCCGATATCGTGGTACCGAAACTCAGGCACGGGCGCCTCGCACGATGAGGACCGAACAGGGCGCATGGCGCAAGAGCGTTTCGGACACGCTGCCGAGATGCAGCCGTTCGGTCTTGGTCAGCTCGCGAGAACCGAATACCAGGAGATCGTCCTGCTCAGCTTCCACGTGCTTGACGATGGTGTCGATCACATGATTCATCCGCACGTGGGGCACCGCCGGGTACCCGTCCTTGATGAAGTCGTCCCGCAAAGCATTGACGAGGCTGGTGGCGCGACTCATGACGGGCTCGGTCAGGGATGCCACTTGCGATTCGGACAGATAGCGGGCGGCCAGATCGGTGACCGGGCTCTCGGCGGATGTCAGGATCGTCACCGTTGCGGATTGCGGCAGAATGCGGGTTCGGAGAAAGCGGGCGGCGGCCCGAGAGGGTTTCGAGTCATCCACTGCGAGCGCCACATGGCTGAATCTGGCGAGGGGCTGTTTAACCACCAAGAGCGAGCAGGGGGCGACGGCCGCCACTTGCCGGGAGGTGCTGCCCAGCAGAAAGCCTTTGATGTCGCTCAATCCGCGAGATCCCATCAGAATGAGATCCGCCTTCAATCGCTTGGCTTGTTTGGCGATCGTCTTGGCCATGGGACCGTGCGCGAGGACGGTCTGGAATTGAGTGCGAGGGCCAGTGGAAGCTTGGCTAAGGGCAACGCGTGCCGACCGTTCCGCTTCACGCAAGAGCAATTTACCGGCTTTGTCTAAGGCAGCGAGGGCGCGGTTAGCCGCGACCGGATTCTTTCGTTTGTTCGCTTGGAGCGACGAAGGATCGACAACATGCAGGAGCACTACATGCTCAGGTTCCCGGCCGGCGAGCGCTTGGAGGGCTCGGACCCCCCACTGGGCATACTCCGACCCATCCACCGCACAGACAATGCGCATGAGAGACTCCTTCTTCAATAGAACGTCAGCGACAGCGAGGATATCAGGTATCTAATCTGCATTGGATATGCCCGTAAAGCCTGGCGATGACGATGGCGAATCTGCATCGTTTCCAGGGCTTGAAGGCAATGGGCGTCTCAATCAGGCAGACGACTGCGGCTTTTTGCAGCAGGTCTGGAATGGTGACTGTGGTGATTGGCGTCACTCTTGTCGTGGAGAAGGCGAGATAAATTGAGATCGTGCGTGCCTGTGTGGAAAATCGGAGGTGGATGGATGGCGTGTTATGGCATTCTCATTGCGTGGCCTGAAGTATGAGGGAAAAGGAGGATGTATGAAACGAAGTGTCCTGTGGGTGGTTGGGCTTTCGGCTGTCTTCATTGGGGACTTGAGTCTGGCTGATGGCGGCGCAGTGGCACG
>CAYHNM010000281.1:0-2845 GCA_964357985.1 uncultured Nitrospira sp.
CTGCCGGAAGCATCATCGAGGTTCATGTCTTCGCCTTTCGGTCATGTCGTCGTGGTTGCTGCAACGGCCGGAGGTTGGCCGAGAGAAGAGAAGGCTAGTGGAAGGACCAACAGCGCACAGGCTCGTCCAGCCAACGTCGTGAACAGATGACGCCTGCCGACGGATTCACTCATTGCTCCGGCGCATGGTGGATGTGAACGCCCTGGGGCGAACCGACGATCAAGATACTCGTTCGCCCGATGAACAGACCGGTTTCCACAACTCCAGGAATCTGGTTCAATGCGATTTCCAAGTCGTTCGGATGGTGGATCCGCGCAACATGCACGTCCACGATCAGATTCCCTGCTTCGGTTCTGAACGGAGCTCCGTTTTTCTCTCTGAGTACCGCCCGACTCTTGGTCACGGATTCGATCTCACGCGCCGTACTGCCCCAGCCAAACGGAATGATTTCGATGGGAAGCGGGAACGAGCCGCCCAGCATAGGAACTTGTTTCGTATAATCCACCAACACAATGAACTGTTTGGCCGAGGCTGCCACGATCTTTTCCTTCAAGAGCGCGCCGCCACCGCCTTTGATCAGATTGAGTCCGGGATCGACCTGATCGGCTCCGTCGATCGCCACATCGATCTCCCACCGATTGTCGGCATCGATGAGGATAATGCCGGCCTCTTTGGCAAGCGTGGCCGTTTCGTGTGACGTCGGCACTCCGCGCAGCCGCATTCCGGCGCGAACTTTTTCGCCAAGTGCGACGATCATATGCTTGGCCGTCGAGCCGGTGCCCAGCCCGACGATCATCCCGTCGCGAACGAACTCGACGGCTTCCACGGCCGCGGCTTTCTTCAGTCTATCGAGATCTAAGTGCGTGGTCATGGCGTTGGGGCATGGGAAAGGGCGGCAGCAACGGATGCCGCGCCAAGCAGGGCAGTCTGCTGGTTCATGACGACTTTTACCGGCATATTGCTCAGCAAGCGCTTGTACCGCCCTTTGTTGACAAAGGCTTTCATGAATGTGCCGTCCTGAAGTTTCTTGATGAGCTTCGGGGCCATCCCGCCGGCCACATACACGCCGTCGAGCGACAGCGCCTTGAGCGCCAGATTGCCGGCCTCGGCACCGTAGATAGATGCAAACAAATCCAGCGTCTGCTTGGCAATATCGGCCTGGCCCTTCAGGCCAGCCTCGGCAATTTCGGCAGCCGGATCGCCCGCCTTGATCTTTTCCGCAAGCCAGGTCGGTTCGTTTTTCTTCGTGTCGCGCACATACTCGTAGATCGCATTCAGCCCGGAGCCTGAAAGGATTCGTTCATAGCTGACGTGGAGGAATTGGCTGCGCAGATAGCGCAAGAGTTCGATCTCGTAGTCGTTGTTCGGAGCAAAGTCGGCATGCCCGCCTTCCGACGGCATCGGGCGATAGGACTTGCCGTCCCAAAAGAGGATCGCCTCGCCAAGCCCGGTTCCCGCCGCGATGAGCGCGAGCGCCTGGCGTTTTTTGGGAGGATTGCCGGGATTGAGCACCTCCAGCTCATCAGGCCGCAAGAGCAAGATCCCATAGGCGGTCGCCTCAAGATCGTTGAGCAGTTGCACGCGTGGAATATCGAATCGTTTGGCTATCGCCGCCCCATCTACCACCCACGGCAAATTGGTCGTCTGGGAGTGATTCTCGATCACCGGGCCGGCGACACCAAAGCATGCCGCAGTGAGCTTGATGGGTTCTTCCGGAAAGGATTCGACCTCTGCCTCTTCCTCACCAGACGCCGCGACTTCGATATCGTCCAACAGCATCGGTGGCTTCGGCGGTGTGAGAAATTCTTCCAGAATCTCTTCGAGCGATTTGTAATCGGCACTATGAAAGGTCTCAAGCCTGACCGGTTCCACCCGCTCGGTGGGCCAATCATAGAGGGCTAGATTCGTCTTGGTTCCACCGATATCGCCTGCCAGAATCATCGTCAGTCCTTCTCGTCGTCTTATCGCATGAGGGCGGCGGCCGCGGCATCATCGAGCAACCACACAAGCCGCCCGCTGTCCGGCTTCACCTGAGCCGCCGGCAGTGCCCGTTCCGCCTGGGTTTGCGACTGGAGCACGGCACGAACCGTCCGCGCCTTCCCGGCGCCGGTCACGAGGAACAGTACCACAGTCGCCCGGTTGATCACACCTAGGGTCAGGGTCAAACGAGACGGAATCCCTTTCGGTGATAGACCGACCGCGACCAGATGATTCCGCTCTGACAAGGCGGGCGTCTCTGGGAAGAGTGACGCCGTATGACCATCCTCCCCCAAACCGAGAAGAACCAGGTCCAGACGGGGAATCGTCGGTGAGGGACGATGCGTGAGGTCCCTGACCGTCCGCTCATAATCCGCCGCAGCCAGGCTGAGGTCTGCGGATTCGCCTTTCATTCGATGGACCTGTGACGGTCCGATCCCCAACGGGCGGAACAAGGCCTCCAGGGCGAGTCCATAATTGCTGTCAGGGTGATCAGGTGGGACGCCGCGCTCATCGCCAAACAGAAAGATCATTCGATCCCACTGACATTGAGTTTTCCATTCGATTGACGTCAGAGCTCCATAGAGTGCTCTGGGAGTCGACCCTCCGGAAAGAGCAATGACACACGAGCCCTGTGCCTGAATGGCCTGGTCGGTGATGTCCCGGAAGAGGCCGCACGCTTTGTCGAGCCAGCCCTGACCAGGCTGACACACCAGGATCTCAGGAGAGGTCGCCATGTTACCGAGAGCGACGGCTCGATTGCCGCTTCACCGACACAGCCTGCCGACCTGGCCGTCGCGGAGGAGGGCAGAGCCGGCTTACTATGGCGTTGACTGTGGCCACCGGGTTGGCTCCAAGCATGACCCGA
>CAYHNM010000282.1:0-2834 GCA_964357985.1 uncultured Nitrospira sp.
CGCGAAGACCGACGAAAACGTACTGCCCATCCGGCGCAACGTCCATCAAATCGGGGGCCGGATCCTGGTTCGCTTCACTCACGAGGTCGATTGAACCCACCGAGAAGTTACTGAGCGTGTCGATAATCTCGACGTTATTGCCGGCCCGATCCGCACTCCAAACATAGCGACCGACTCCGATCATACCGTGTGAATCGGCGAACTTGTCATCCCGCTGCGAGACCAGCTTGGCCGACACTTTGGCGGGCAGGCCCGAGATATCGAGCGCGTACACATCGTAAGAGAGCGGTGCCACCGGCCATCCGCCCCCTGAATTGATGTACATCGTGTCACCCACCTGAACACCGCCGCAGCCGGCCGGGTGAACCTGGTTGTTGTCCAGCATCGCCACAGCCTTCATCGGGGTCACGGTGACATCGAACACCAGCAACCCGCCGCCACGCAGCGTCACGAACGCATAACGGCTCGACGATTCGGTGATAGGACAGATCGGCGACGTATCCGGACGCTCGCCCCCTTCGAACGCGACAAGGTTCACGACATCTTTCTCAGGATCGAAGCTGAACTTATGCGCGGCATAGTCCGTCCAGATCCGGATGAATTTCTTCTCCGCAATGTTCGCGGCAATCGCCATCTTCTGATCCGGCGTCGGCCAGGCGGCGTGGACGTTCTTCCCCATGGACAGACAAGCATCCGGCTTCTTCGTCGCCGCGTCCATGAACAGCACGTGACCGCTCAGGAAAGAAATAATGGCATGGTCCTGATTCTTGTTGAAGAACAGCATATGCGGGCGACGGACGGCCTTCTTGGTCGCCTCCTCGCAGAACTTGCCGATGTCGCCGGCGAAGTCGATCGTCATCGTGGGCTTCGCCGAGGCAGGATTCTCCGCCAGCTGCGCGCCGTCGTAGATATGGAGATAGCCCCCGCTCTCCTTGCCGCTATCGGACTGATCGGTCAACCAGACTTCATAGGCAGAAACGGGCGCACCGCTGCCAAATGCCGCCACCAATGCCACACAGCCACTGACAATCATGGCGAGCGTTGACGACTGTTGATTGGATCTCTTCATCGTTGGCCTCCTTCTCTATCGCATGACGCGAACGAAACAAATTCTTTGCTCGCCCCCTGGCACTCTCGTGTATAGCTTAGAAGGATTGCTGAAGGAGAGCAACCGACAGATCGGGCAACCTGCAATCGTCAGGACCGGACGAGCATCACGGCAGCGAACAAGACGGCCAGCGATAGCCCCAGCGCCGCGCGAGGGAGCCAGATGGCCGCAGTCAGGATGGTCTGATCGGAGACAGTTCTCTTGTCAGGCAGGAGTGCCAGAATCGCCCGGACACGAGGACCGAGTACAAGATCGTGAGCGAGGGTCATCAGCAACAGCACGGCAACCAGCGAGAGCTTGATCCCCAAGGGTGACGGCCATCGAGTGGGCTCGAAGAGCGGCCATCCGTGGGACAGGACCAGCATGGGACCGGTCAAGAGCAGCACCGCCACGGCTCCCCACACGACCAGACGAAACCGTTTTGCCGCGGTTCTGAACAACACCCCGGCATCGGGTTTCGACGCCAGCGAACGATAAGATGGAGCCAGCACCAAGGAAAGAAAGACCGTTCCTCCGATCCAACTGACCGCTGCGAGCAAATGGAGCCAGATCAGAACACTCATCATAGATCGCGTCTACTTCGCCGCCTGTTCCCAAGTGAAGCAGTCTGCGCTTCCGCAACACTCTGCATATAACACAAGGCCTTGAAGCCTTATACCCGCACAGCCTTCTTCGGCGACGATCCGATTCAAGTGACCCATCTGAGCGTGACTTTCTCCGGAACCGGATGCTGGAGGTTGGACAAGCCGGCCAATTGATCCAGATGATACTTCTGCAACTGGCGGTACCAGACTGCCAGCCTGTCTGAATCCAGGCTCAAATTCATCGTGCTCTTGTGACGATGACCCTGCTCCTGCAGTTCAATAATACGGCGATCCTGCCGAAGGACGATCCCGCCTATCAGCCGCGCGAGCCAGCAGAGCGGAAACACCCCGCGGAGAAAATTCCACCCCATCGTGAAGTCCAAACGCGTGGAATGATCCGAGAGCGGCGTGACCACAACCATGATTGCCCCCCACCGTGCGCCGACCTCGAACGTTTCCAGATGAATCCCCGGCATAAGAAAATCCACCGTCGTCTTCGCCGGCGCGAGCGTCGGAGTCACGGCGCGAAAGACGATCGTGTTCGGCAAGAGCACATTGGTGGACACGGTTCGAAAGCCCTGCGGCAACCGTGTAAATTCTTTCTCCTTCAACCTCTGGGCCTTCCGCTGGCGAAAGATGCCGGCGTGAACGAAGGGAACGTGAGCCGGGTCAACGAAGTTATCGACCGCGAACTCCATCCTGCTCTTGACCGGCAGGGACATCCTCAACAGAGACACCGCGCTGCCGTCCGCAGGAGCCGGAAACGCCGGCGGCGGGACCGCCGGTATCGGACATCGCTCGTTCCCCATATAAACCCACACCCAGCCATCCTGTTCCTGTACCGGATAGGATCGGACACAGGCCGACTTCGGCGCGGTGCCGGCCCCTTGGGCCGGCGCCTCCAGACAGGCCCCCGAAGTCGAAAATCGCCACCCATGATACGGACACTGGATAGATTCGCCATCCAGCCTGCCGGACGAGAGAGGGACTCCCCGATGAGAACACCGATCCTCCAGTGCCTGCACCGTTCCTGAGCGGTTGCGGACCAGGACGATCGCCTGATTCGCCAGCGCGGTGGCCGTCAGGCGGCCTGGTCGAACCAGCCTGGATTCTGCGGCAATGTACCAGAAACCGTCGAGCAT
>CAYHNM010000283.1:0-2833 GCA_964357985.1 uncultured Nitrospira sp.
ATCAAGCAGAACGTGGTCCTCATCGATGGCATTCGGGGGTTTGTCGAACATGCCTTGACCGCCGGAGCAACCGCTCTGACGGACGGCAATGCGTACAACCGGACGGGAAAGCCTGCACTCGCACACCCGTTATCAGCCGTACTCTACCAGCAGGGATAGCCTATGGTTGGCTTAAACTCCCTCTTTGACATCGCCCGAACTGCGCTGAACACCGCTCAGCAAGCGCTGACAGTGAGCGGGCATAACATATCGAACGTCAATACTCCGGGTTATTCACGACAGGAAGCCGTATTGACGGAGCGGCCGCCGATTAACGGCCAACCGGGCATGACGGGAACCGGCGTGCAGGCCACTTCTATCCGACGCCATGTCGATCGTTTCATCGAACAACAGCTCACGGTCTCCGACCAAACGCTCGGGCGGCTGTCCGTGTCCCGCGACGAACTCTTTCGCCTGCAGAATATATTCGGCGATAGTAACGATCAGGGCATCGGGGCCGCCCTCAGCGAATTCTTCCAGGGATTGCAGGATGTCTCGACGTCGCCGGGCGAGTCGACGGCACGGTCGGTTTTGTTGGGGAAAGCGACTCAATTGACGTCGAGCCTCAACCAAGCCGCGTCAGATCTCACCAACGCCCAGTCTTCTTTGAATTTCCAGGTCTCCCAAACCATTACCGAGATCAATAGCCTCACGACACAGTTGGCCGAACTGAACGGGAAAATTATCACGGCGGAAGTGACAGGACAGAATGCCAACGATTTGAGGGACCAGCGTCAACTGGCACTCAATGAATTGGCCCAGCGCATCGATATCACCAGCATTGAAAGCAGCACCGGAGGGCTGACGGTATTCGCGGCTCGTGGGCAGGTTGTGGTGGAAGGCGATACGCATCGTGACCTAGAGGCGGTCGCTTCGGCGGACAATGAGGGACTCTTTGAAGTCGGATATTCGACAGGCGGAACCAGGACCGTCAGTCTTGACCGGCAGATCACCAGCGGACGGCTTCGTGCCTTGCTTGATCTGCGCGACACCACGGTCCAGGGACTGCAAGATCAATTTGACCGGATTGGCGCGACGCTCTCAAATGCGGTCAACCTGATTCATCGTCAGGGCTATGGTCTTGATGGATCCACAGGACGAGACTTTTTTACTCCCCCCACGGTGACGACTCAGGCGGATTCCAACAATCAGGGAACGGCGGCGATCGGCAGCGGAGCCGTGACCGCCAATAGCGTGCTGACCTTTCACGACTACGAGGTCCAGCTCACCTCTGCGACGGCGTACTCCATTGTGGATACCACCACAGGGGCGACCATTCGAGGCAATTATACCGGCACCGCTATTACGGCCCCTTCGAGTGCTGCGCCACTCTCCATCATCACCGGAACCAACGATACATTGACTGTCTCAGTCGACGGGGTCACATCCGGAACGATCACGCTGACAGGAGCCGCGTCACCAGGCCAGTCCTATACCTCCGGCGCGGCGCTGGCCCAGGAAGTCCAGGCGAAGATCAATGCCGATGCGACACTGCAGGCCGCAGGACTGACAGTATCGGCCACATTCGACACGACCACCAATCGGGTCGTGCTGACATCCAACGGGACCGGCGCCTCCTCGGCAGTGAATGTGACGGGCGGCAACGCCAGAACCAGCCTCGGCCTGCTGGGCGGAATCAGCACCGCTGCCTCCGGCACCTATAGCGATCCCTCCACGTTCATTTTTGATGGCATCAGCGTCACACTGTCCGGCGCGCCTGCAGCGAATGACGTGTTTCGCGTGAACTCCTATCGCGACAGCGCCGGCAACGTTGCCGTAGCCCTCACGGACCCGGCCACAGTCGCCGCCTCTTCCACGCGGGCCGGCATCCCCGGCAACAACGCGACGTTGCTCCAACTGGTGGCGCTCCAACACCAACATTTTGCCAGTTTGAATGACAACACGTTGCATGACGCCTATCGCAGCACCGCGGCCAATCTCGGGGTCTCCGCCCAAACGGCCGATCGCGAGCAAACGGCCCAGCAAATTCTCCGCGACCAAATCGACACCTTCCGCGCGCAAGTCTCGGGCGTCTCGATCGATGAGGAACTCGTCAATCTCGTCAAGTTTCAACGGGGATTTGAAGCAGCGGCGCGCTTGATCCGTGTGACCGACGAGATGTTCGACACCTTGTTGACCCTGAAACGCTAGAAGGGATGAGTCTCCATGCGTGTCACTGAGCAACAAACGTTCGGCGTATTGGTCAACAATCTGGAACGGTCTCGCGCACGATCCTTGGAGCTGCAACAGCAGGTCTCGACGGGGAAGAAAGTGCGCAAACCGTCCGACGATCCCAGTGCGTTCAACCATATCAGCCTCGACAAGGCTTCGGTCGCGTCGATTGAGCAACGCCTGCGCAATATTTCCTTCGGCAGGACACGTCTCGATCTGAGCGACAAGCTTCTGAGCAGTACGACAGACACCCTCAGCCGCGTCCAAGAGCTCGCCGTCCAGTTCGGCAGTGATACGAACGGCCCGGCGGAACGCGTCATCGGATCCCGCGAAGTCCGTCAGCTCTATTCACTGGTCCAGCAATATGCCAATGCCGAGTTGAACGGGCAGGCGGTCTTTACCGGCACCAGCACTCACGGCCGGACGACGGGGCTCGCAATTACCACGCCCGTTACGCTGACCAACGGCACCAATGATAGCCTCGTAGTCTCGGTCGATGGAGTGACATCCGGCACGATCGATCTGACGTCGGCGACCGGAAGTTTGACCGGGGCCGCCCTCGCGGCGCGTGTCCAAACCCAGATCAATGCCGATACCGCACTGACCGCAGCCGGCAAACATG
>CAYHNM010000284.1:0-2802 GCA_964357985.1 uncultured Nitrospira sp.
TCTGCAAAACTGCGATGCAGCGGTTCGAACCCGCTCGGCGCCTCCAATTTCTCGCCTGCCCATTATTTTTTGTAGCGTGCACCCGGTGAGATCGCTGCGGAGCTACAGACTCCGTCAGTCGAGCGAGTCGGCTATGTGTGCAGCGAGCGTGTGCACGCATGGTTCTCTGGTTGGGCTCAAATTGACTGAGTTTTTGGCAGGTGTTAGAATTCAACGAATTTTTGGATGCCTCCAAGTCCGGCTGCGATCACCAGCCATCCACTATATAACTTCATCGGAAGGAGCAGGGAATGGCCGTACCGCTGTCCCAGATGTATACAGTCACGAAGTACGTGCTCACGCAGAAGGTCAAGCGCGTGAAGCGCTATCCGCTCGTCCTCATGCTGGAGCCGTTGTTTCGCTGCAACTTGGCCTGTGCCGGTTGTGGAAAAATCCAATATCCCGATCATGTGCTCGATAAGCATTTGACACCCGAGCAATGTTGGGCGGCGGCCGAGGAGTGTGGGGCGCCGATCGTCAGTATCCCCGGCGGTGAACCGCTGATTCACCCGAAAATGGCCAAGATCGTTGAAGGCTTGGTGGCGCAGGAGCGGTATGTGTACCTCTGCACGAACGCGATCTTGATGGAGCGAAAGCTGGACGAATACAAGCCGTCGAAGTTTCTGACGTTCAGCGTACACATGGACGGTCTGAAAGATGAGCATGACTTGGCGGTCTGTCGCGATGGGGTGTATGACGTCGCGGTGCGGGCCATCAAGGAAGCGTTGAAGCGGGGCCATCGCGTCACCACCAATACGACATTATTCGACGATGCCAATCCTGAACGTGTCCGGAAGTTTTTCGATGAGATGATGGCGTTAGGCGTCGAGGGGATGATGATCTCCCCAGGCTACAGCTATCAAAAGGCGCCAGATCAGCAGCATTTTCTCAAGCGTGAGCGCACGCGAGAACTCTTTTCTCGTATTCTCGGCAGCCCCAAGCGGGGCTGGCAGTTCAATCAATCGCCGCTGTTCCTGGACTTTCTGATGGGCAAGCGGGAGTACCAATGCACTCCGTGGGGCAATCCAACGTACAACGTGTTTGGTTGGCAGAAGCCCTGCTACTTGTTGCAAGAAGGGTATACAAAGACCTTCCGCGAGCTGATGGCGGACACGGCATGGGACCAGTACGGAACCGGGCGTAATGAAAAGTGCGCGGACTGCATGGTGCATTGCGGATACGAAGCGTCGGCGGTCGAAGATACCTTCGGGACAGTGTCCGGGTTTAGCCGAACCGTGAAATTGACCCTCTTGCCCACCAGCCGCTGAACAGGGGAGCGCGAGTCGCATGACTGATACGAAGAGCCATAGTGCGCAGGGAGCCGTCAGCTCCTTACAGGGACGTCAGTTTGCTCCGCACTCGTTTAAAGAGCTTGCGGAGGCGATTGAACTCGCATTCGACTATCGCGGAGATGTGACGGTGACGCTGCGATCGGGCCGGCACGTGACCGGCTATCTGTTCAATCGGACGGTGAAGGGGCAGGACTCGACGTTTGAAGTATTTCCCGAGGGTGATGCGGGAGTGCAGTTGATTCGGTATGCAGATGTTGTGTCGGTGGCCTTTTCGGGAGAAGACACGGCGTCAGGAAACTCCTGGGAGAATTGGGTTGCGAAAAAAGAGTCGGAACGGAAAGCCGAGGCTGACCG
Organism: uncultured Nitrospira sp.; assembly: GCA_964357985.1. Classification (GTDB taxonomy): domain Bacteria; phylum Nitrospirota; class Nitrospiria; order Nitrospirales; family Nitrospiraceae; genus Nitrospira_D. The sequence goes on from CAYHNM010000284.1 coordinate 1,686, forward strand.
GATCGCACGAGATGCCCGCGCCCGCGGGCATCTCTAGACTCGCGCCGTTGTGTTTTCATCCCTTCCAGTGCGGTCATTTCCCCCTGCGCGTCCTCTGAAAATATTGTCTCCATCTGAGCGTGCCAGAGAACGCATTTCCCTCTTGTTCAGGGCCTTTCCCCCTTGCATCGCAATTGACAAAGAATAGGGGCTATGTTAGAAGAATCGGCCTTAAAATTGGCTGGCGCAGTGGACGATATCCAGCGAGTCGCCGCGCGTCGTGTGATGGGCCGGAATGAGGGGATTGGCACGGACGAGTGGAGTGGAAACCAAGAAGGAAGTCTGGCTTTCGGTGGATAGTCGTCGTCGCCATGGCCGGTATCTGTGCCTTCGTTGCAGTTCCAGCCATTCTGTATGCACACCATGCGGCGGATCATCGGTTTACAGTTGAAGGGTTTGTGTGCAGTGCCGATGGGAAGCCGAGTGCCAATACCGAGGTTTTGATCAAGGATACGAGGGTCTCATACGGACAGACCGTCACAACGGATGATGGCGGGTATTATAAGGCGTTATTTCATCTGCACAACGAAAACTTGGGTGATCCGCTCCTAGTCGAGGTAAAGGGTGAGCAGCAGCACCATAAAGTTCAGTTTGACCCGAAGGATCTTGAGACTGAACGAGAGATCCGGGTCAATTTCGGATCTGGATGTGTTCGTGATCGTTCGGGGCCCCCAGCCTGGTTGTGGGTTGTTCTTGGGGTAGTTGGCGGGTTAGTAACTCTCTTGGTTGGGGTGAAAGTCGTTCGGTCTCAGCGCAAGCAGGACGGAAGGCGAGGGAAGGGGCAGGGTAAGCGGAAAAAGTAATCGGCCGGTCCGGGAGCAGGGAGGGACGCTCGCCGGAGTGGAAGGCCAGAGATGTTGGGGCATGTACAGCTGTGGTTTTTTTGGTGAATGCAGAGTAGCGCTTTTGTAAGGGTCGGCCCCTTGCGGAGGCGTTTTTTTCTGCCTTGAAGATGAATGTGTCGGTCTTGAAAAGCATTGTGGGGCACAGAAAAGGAGTGGAGGAAATCATATGAAAATGTCATGGCATCTGATGTTGGTATTGGGCCTGGGCTTGACGGTGGCTGGTTGCGGCGGAG
>CAYHNM010000285.1:0-1393 GCA_964357985.1 uncultured Nitrospira sp.
AGATGGCCAAGGGCTTGGAAGCTCTTGGGGCAGAAATTCTCTCGACGGGCGGGACGGCCAAGGCGTTGCGTGACGCGGGCGTGAAAGTCACAGACGTGGCGGCCTATACGGGCTCGCCGGAGATTCTGGACGGCCGGGTGAAGACGCTCCATCCGAAGATCCATGGCGGCCTGCTCGGGCGTCGCTCGGTGCCGGCCCATGTCGATCAGATGAAACAGCACAATATTGGTCCGATCGATGTGGTGGTTGTGAATCTCTATCCCTTTGAAGCCACCATTGCGAAGCCGAATTGTCCGTTTGAAGAAGCGATTGAGAATATCGATATCGGCGGTCCGTCGATGCTGCGCTCTGCGGCGAAGAATCATGAAGATGTGCTGGTCGTCGTCGATCCGGCGGACTATACGCGCGTGTTGGATGCGGCCAAGGCGGGGACGGTTCCGCCCGGGTTACGTCGCGAGCTGGCCATGAAAGTGTTTCAGCATACGGCGCGCTATGACAGCCTGATTGCGGGCTATCTCGAAAAACAGGTGCAGGGCGGGCAGGAGGGAGCCGTAAAGTTTCCCAAGATCCTTTCGATGCAATTCGAGCTGGCGGAGACGTTGCGGTACGGAGAGAATCCTCACCAGCAGGGCGCGTTCTATCGCGAATTCAACTCCAATGAGCCGTCGGTGTCGCGCGGGAAGATTCTGCACGGGAAGGCGATGTCGTACAACAACTTCCTCGACGCGAATTCGGCCCTCGAACTGGCGAAAGAATATGACGAGTGCGCGGTCGCCATTATCAAGCACAACAATCCCTGCGGTGTGGCGCTGGGCTCGACGCCCGTCGAAGCCTATGTGAAGGCGCGGGCGACGGATCCGGTCTCGGCGTTCGGCGGCGTCTTGGCGTTCAACCGGCCGGTCGATCTGGCCACCGCCAAGGAAATCACCTCGACCTTCGTCGAGGTCGTCATTGCCCCGGGGTTTGCCGAGGATGCCTTGGCTGAATTGAAGCGCAAAAAGGATTTGCGGTTGCTTGATGTCGGTCCGCTCACGAAGGTGAAGCAGGTGGGACTCGACCTCAAAAAACTCGTCGGCGGGTTGATCGTGCAAGATCGCGATTTGGGTGTGCTGGCGGACCTGCGTACGCTGCAAGTCCCGACGGCACGCAAGCCCACGGACGAGGAATACGCCGCCTGCGCCTTCGCGTGGAAGGTCTGCAAACATGTGAAGTCGAACGCGATCATTTATGCGACGCCTGGCCAGACGGTCGGGATCGGCGCCGGGCAAATGAGCCGCGTCGACAGCGTGAAGCTGGCGGTGATGAAAGCGCAGATGCCGGTGAAGGGCTGCGTGATGGCCTCAGACGCGTTTTTCCCGTTCCGCGACGGTCTGGATGCGGCGGCGCAAGCCGG
>CAYHNM010000285.1:1493-2796 GCA_964357985.1 uncultured Nitrospira sp.
GTCGGGAGCGGTGGGCGTGAGCACACGATGGTGTGGAAGCTCTCGCAAAGTCCGCGGAAGCCGCAAATCTTTTGTGCGCCGGGGAATGCCGGGATTGAGTCGCTGGCGGCTTGCTTGCCGATCAAGGCGGACGATATTACGGCGCTCAAGGAATTCGTCATCAAAGAACAGGTTGATCTGACGGTGGTGGGCCCGGAAATGCCGCTGGCGAACGGCATTGTCGATGAGTTTCGCAAGGCCAAGTTGAAAATCTTTGGTCCGACAAAGAATGCCTCCCGGCTGGAATCCAGCAAGATCTTTTCGAAGGATGTGATGGCCTTGGCCAAGATTCCGACGGCGCGGGCGAAGAGCTTTGAAAAGATGGAAGAGGCGCTTGCGTATGTCGAGGCGCACGAACTCCCGGTCGTCATTAAGGCCGATGGGCTGGCCCAGGGCAAGGGCGTGATCATTGCGGCCACGCGCGAGCAGGCGCGGCAGGCGATCGTCGATTCGATGGAACATGCCGTCTTCGGTCAGGCCGGTCAGCGGGTGCTCATCGAGCAATTCCTCGACGGCGAAGAACTCACCATCATGGCGTTTACGGATGGTAAGGCGGTGGTGCCGATGTTGCCGGCGCAGGATCACAAACGTGTGGGCGATGGTGACACGGGGCTCAACACCGGGGGAATGGGCGCCTACTGTCCGGCTCCGTTGGGCACCCCGGCGTTGCGTGTGCAGGTCACTCGCGAAGTGTTACAGCCGATTGTGTCGGCAATGTCCCGGATGGGCTCTCCGTTTCAAGGGGTATTGTACGCGGGGATTATGGTCGTGAAGGGCGTGCCCTATGTTTTAGAATTTAATGCGCGCATGGGCGACCCGGAAACACAGGTGGTATTGCCGCTGCTGAAGTCTGATCTCATCGATGTCATCGAAGCCGTTGTTGAGCATCGGCTGGATCAGTTTACGGTGGAATGGCATGACGACTGTGCCGTGTGTGTGGTGATGACGTCGGATGGCTATCCCGGCAGTTATGAAACGGGGAAGGCCATTCATGGACTGGCCAACGGGGAGCCCTCAGCGACGGTGTTTCATGCCGGGACCGTTCGAAAGGGCTCTGACGTTGTGACGGCCGGCGGCCGGGTGTTAGGCGTCACCGGGCGCGGGCCTACGATCGCGGAAGCGCAACAGGCCGCCTACCGTCAGGTTCAGAGGATTTCTTTTGACGGACAGCATTACCGAACGGATATTGCCCATCGCGCTCTTCGGCGCAGCAGCTAGCAGTTCCACGCATCCCGCACCTTTCCATGGCTGTCATCGAGTCGTA
>CAYHNM010000286.1:0-2795 GCA_964357985.1 uncultured Nitrospira sp.
GGCACGTTGAACAGCACGCGCGCGCCGAGATTCGACGTTTCATAGGCCTGAATGTCGTGCATGACCGGGTCCATATTGACCACGGTCACCGATTGATCGTCCCGCACCACGGTGGTGAACGGCAGGAACAGGCAGTCTTTCGCCTCGATCTGCGGCACGGCCTTTTCAGCAAACGGTTTGCCTTTCTCGATCCCTTCCAGATAGACCACCACCTCGCGAAACTCGCCGGCCGGCCCGACCTGGAACGGTTGCAGAATGCGCCAGCCTTGTCCGTCAGAAATACGCCCGCAATAGAACGGGTCGGGCAAGGTCGTCAGGTTATACCCCTTCGGCTTGGGGACCGCGCCCTCGAGCTTCACGGTCCCCGTCAGGGTCCCGCCCTCGGAAACCGTGACTTCCTGATAGGCCCAGGAAGGGGAGCCCATTCCAGTTATTACCGCGACTATTGCAGCTAGTACATAACGCATGACATATCCTTTTTTGATGAAGACAGATAGCAAGATGGCCGTTCTGCGCTCTTATGAGGGCCGCGTGCCTTTCTGCCGATGCACTGAATCCACAATGCGCTGAATGGTGTCGGCGGTCAAATCACGAATCGTAAGATGCGCCTCATCGTCGCCGCTGAAGGTACAGAGCGCGATGGTGAAACAATCCGTGCCGCCGCGAATGATCTTGAGCGCGATATTGGATTGATGACAGTGCACCCCAACAAACATGCACACGTCGATCTTGTTTTTCCAGATGGTGAGATTCGGATGGTTTGGATTGATCTCACGCTCCGCCTCGATCTTCGGATACTTCGGCCGGTAATCGGCCATGGGAATCAGCCTCGCCGGCACTGCGTCGGCCAAGGCTTTAATCACTTTGGATTCACGCTTGGCTTGTTCATTCCAGGCCCACAGGACCAACGGGCCCGGGAAGATCGTCGGGTTTTTGGCCGCCAGCAGCCGACGGGCCGCTTCATCGATCGCCTGTTGCTCCGGCACCCGCTTTCCCATGACGAGCCCCTCGCCCTTCGAAGGGCCGATAACGCCATGCGTGGAGACGGACGGAGGCAGAAACCCTTCGGGCCCAATGGTCATTTCGTACTGTTTCATTCAAAGAACTCCTTTCCTGTGTGATTCAAACGGCGCCTAACCCTTCGCGAAGAAAGATATCCATCGGCGTGAGCGACTTCTCTGGGGATGGGGTCAGCATGGCAGGTTCGAACGAGAAGCCCGGGCGCAGCCGGTCCCAATAGCCTTGGGTCTGCCCCGATTCGACAATGACCACTCGATCGACGGTTTTCGCAAACGACTCCATTTCTTCCCCGGAGAACGGGACAATGCGTTTTGGGTAGAAGGCCGCGGTCTGCAACCCGAAACTTCGGCAGAGCGCCACCGCATCCCGCACCACGCCCTGCGCCGCTCCCCAGGCGACAAATCCAACCTCCGCCCGGTCATTTTCATCCCACTCAGCCATGGTCGCAACTGCATCGGCTTGATGCGGTCTCCCCGTATCCTGAACGAAGGTCTTCCTGTGGCGAATCGCGTCCACCAAGGCGCATAGGTCGATGTTTTGCTGGCGGAGCGCGACGGTTTCTTCGATGAGGACGGCGACCCCGTCGCTCATTCCGCCCTCCACAAGCTCATGTCCCGCAACGATCAGCTTGAACACATCCGGGATATCGGCCGCGACAAACACTCGTGGAGACGTCAGGCCGGCCAGACAGGATGCAATCGAGGAGTCATCGCCTCTCAGCAACGCCATCACCTTTCCTTTTGGCCCCCGATAAACCTGCACGCCCGGGTGTCTCTCGCTCTCCAAGCCCGAGACCATCGCTCCAGCGAGGCCCAGATGCGTAGCAGTCCATTTGGCCGGCGACGCGACCAACTCTCTGTCGCAGGATGCCCGGCAATCGCAGGAACTCACCGCGTATCCCAGCATGATGGCTTGATGAGGAGTCAGCGGCATACGGACAGGCGCATCGGGAATCGAGGAGCAAGAAAGCGAATAGGCATCGCGCTTGGTGATCGCGCTGCTGGCATAGTTCCACCCGGACATGAACGACTGAGGGGCCGTGAGCGAAGGGGTTAAACGATGCAGGGACTCCTCGGGCATGCCCAGAATGTGGAGCAGCGCTCCGAGCGCGCGGGCGCCTCGTCCCAGGATTCCTTCGGACAAATCACGGTCGAATTTGCCACCGGGGATCTGATAGACGATCACCCCTTCCGGCAAAGTCATCTCGCGCGGCAGCTCTGTCGGCGACTCCCAGAGCAACACGCTCCCCGGTTGGAGGTGAAACTGTCGCAGCTCCGGACGGCTGTCCTCTAGGAGCACCAGGACATCGCATCCGTATCCCATGGAAGAGAATGACTGAGTGGCAATGCGAACATGTAAAACCAAGTCGCCGTACTCGCCGTTGAGCCGTCCATATTGGGCCATCGCCGCAAGCCCTTGATCGGCAAGGTATTGAGCAATCGGGGCCCACCCCTTGAAAAGAGTTCCTGCGCCGACCCCCACGATTTTCACGATGAGATCGTAGTCTTGTGTGGGACGGGCCGGAAGCCATGCTGTAAATGGAGCCATATCAGTTCCGTTCATGCCTACACTCGGTAGGTCTCTTTTTGCGCGAGTGTGAATCCGGAGAGGCTGACCCAGTGCACGGCATAGCCGCTCAGAAAAAAATGATCGTACACAGCGGAGAGAAACGGGCGTCCATCACAGGGGAACACGAGACGGCCCGACCAATTTCTGCACCCCCGCCGCAGGGTATCCCGCAATCCGGGATGACTCGTCGCAATCGCTCCGGTCTC
>CAYHNM010000287.1:0-2788 GCA_964357985.1 uncultured Nitrospira sp.
TCCGATCTCTCTCGCCGTGACAATGCATGCAGTAGTGAGTGTACAGCTCATGGCCCTTCTTCTGCTGTTCGCTGGCACAGCCGCCTGCGGTCATGGCCCAGATTCCAATCAGGCCGGCGACCGCGCCTATGACTTGTAGCCTTGCCGCCTTCATGCTGCCTGTCCTTTCTTCAATTTTCTGATCAGGACAAACTGGAACCCCAGAGCCAGCGCGGCCGCGAAGGCCGCATAGTAGTAGCCGGAATAATCCGGCGGCGCTTCAGCACGGAAGTACCACCAGGAGGACACGGCCTTCTGTGAGCCCTTCTCGACGAGGTCGCCTGCTCCATCTTTCCGCCCATCCCAGACCGCAAACGCGATGTTGATGAATCCGCCCGGAATGAGTTGCGTATCTTCGGCAGTGTGTTCGGTCGCCAACGGCCTCGTGAAGACCACTTTCCACGTCCCGTTCGAGAATGCCCCGGTGGCTTTCACATCCTGATGGGTTTGGACCTTCAGCGTTCCGAAGCCCTGGGCGTTCATATCCACACCCTTCTTATCCTTATTCTTCCAATACCAGATATTGACCGGACCGCCCTCGACCTGCGCCATCGGCTGGCCATGGGCAAAATGCGCTTTCTTGTCGCCGACCATAAATTCGATGGCGGCGGCATCGTCGGGGTCTTCGGTCGGATCGGCATATTCCAGCAGCACGGCTACTTGCGTGCCGTCATGCAGCGCCCGCACGGAGAGATCCTTGACGGTGGTTTCCAGGATACGGTTGGGCCAGTGCACTTGCGGTGACATCGGGAATTTCGCCGGTTTTGCCGTGCTCCAGATGGCCGCATTGGGATCGTCAACGGGAAGGGTTCCCTTGACCATCGGCGCACTCACGGACACGCTCTCGCTTTCCTGCGCCAAGCCTGGAACCGCTCCGGACAGAATAAGAGCCGTCACTGCGACCGCTCCAACTCCACTCACCCATTGTCTGATCTGATTCGCCGGTTTCATACGGGCCTCGTATTCGATTCACAGAAGGACAACGACCGATCGTCGCCTCGCATTATTCCCACGTTCTCGGTGATTGATGGGCGCCGTCGTACTCGCCCATGATGATCTTCCAGATCCACTCATCCGGCAACTCCACTTCCCAGCGCGGCATGGCGGACTTCCAGGGCATGCCCTCGATCGGGAGGCCGACGCCGCCCTTCTTGATCCGCCAGAACAGATAGCTTTCTTGCAACATCGCGATCGTTGTGGGATCAGAGAAATTGGCGGGTGGGGGATTGAAGCCGCGGGCTGCGGGCCCTTTGCCGTCAAACTTGCCGCCGTGGCAGGGAGAACAGAACGCGGCGTAGAAGCCTTTTCCCTGCATAATATTTTCCGGCGTCTTCGAGACCGGATTCGACAGGCCGGTGTACTCTCCCGGAGGAGCCGGATGGATGGTGCGGTTTTCCGCGGGAGGCGCATCGCTCGTGGCGGTGCTGCCGTAGGTCTGCCAACCGACCAACAACGGGAAGAGAATTAAGAATCCGTAACGGGCCGCGCTCATCGCGCCGATGTTCTCGCCTGTCAAAAAGTTCAGAATCGGAGCGAAGAAGGCATCCTTCGACTCACGGCTCAATGTCTTAAATACGACGATCCCGGTCGTCGTGAGCATCAGATACAGAAAAATCAGGCTGGACGGCAAGGGTGCGGATCCTGGAAGATTCGGGACCACAAACTTTAAAAACGCATACATCGCGAGAATCAGAAGCACTGGCTTTGCGAGGGAGCCGCCCATATCCCCTCCTTACTTCGCTTGCGCGATCGTCACGGTTTCAGCTTGAGCCGCCTTCACGGGAGCCGCCGGGGCTGCCCCGGGCATTTCCAGTTCCGACGGATTCACCGAGATCGGTTCCCCGCTCATCTGCTGCAGGAACGCGATCACGGAGAGAATTTCGTTCTTCGACAGTCCGATGGGATTCTTATTGATATAGGGCATCCTGGCCGGATATTCCTTCGGCAGTCCCTCGTGGCGATAATCGAGATAGACGTAGGCCTGGGGCTGAGTCAAACTTTCGAAGATGAATTCCCGGCTGAGTTTCGCCCCGATGCCTTTGAGGTCGGGACAGCGGGCGGACTCGCTCGGGCCGATGGTATGGCAGAGCGCGCACTGGCCCTTGCTGAAGAAAATCTTCTGGCCGATCGATGCCATATCGGCCGGCGTCTTGATACTGGCGATGTCGATGCTTTCTTCAGCCGGCGGCAATGAGGCCATCTGCGGAACGGCCAAGGCGACCAAAGAGAAGAGGCCGAGGACGATGGCCACAAACCCCATCACTCGCAAAAACTGCGAGCGGATAAAGAGCAGAATAAGGACGCCGCTCCCGATGACCGAGAGGCCAATCAACTGTAATTTGACGACTTCACTCATAGGACTCCTCTGAGCAAGACGATCCGGTTAGATCTGCTTGTCCAATGTTTGAGAGCCACCCGCCATAGCCGGCAATGCCCCATGGCCTTCGCCACTTTTTTCGTTGCCGCCATGCGTATGCTTCGCTTTATCCCCCATGGTCGCCACCCAGAAAATGAACGCCACGATCAGGCAAAACATGAAGGTATTCGCTGCCATCAGCACCGCCGCATAACCCAGCGCAGGAGAGAACGCGTATTGCGAAGAGTCTCGCATCACACCGTACACATGCCAATGGACCCGCGAGGATGATCGCGCGTAACCCATCAAGGTCATCAAGAGAATGACCATAATGGCGTTGAGGACCAGCGAATACCCGGCACGCGGCGGCATTTTCCCCCACACCATCTCGGT
>CAYHNM010000288.1:0-2785 GCA_964357985.1 uncultured Nitrospira sp.
CCAAAAAGTCTCTAGACTCCCCCGTCTTTGGAGACTCATTGCATGTCGAGCGTGTTAAAAAAGCGTCGAAAAAAAATGCGCAAGCACAAGTACAAGAAGTTGCGCAGACGCCAAAAATTCTTACGTCGTAAGAGCTAGCTCACCCCGTTCACCGGGAGGAGGACATTGTGCCGGAAGGCAAGAAGGTTCGCATCCGCGTCCGTACGGTGAACTGCACCTACGTGGGGGACTTTCTCGTTCCGCCAATGCGCCATCGCGTCTCGGACGCGATCAACGAGGAAGTGCGACTCTTTATCAGCCTGACGGACGTGGTTATTAACGATACAGATCGTTCTGACTATGTGGCCCTCAATAAGAACCTGATCGAGTCTATCGCGCAGCTCTAGCACCTTGTCCTTCAGCCATTCTCGGTTGCATCCCATCGACCCGGATACCCATACGGGGACAACACAGGGGGGTGGGATGACACCCTTACACCAAAATTCCCACACGCATGTCTCCCTTTAGACGATTTCTCCCATTCATACGCCCGTATCTCCCACGCATGATCGTGGCGGGACTCCTCGTGATGGGAGTGGCCGCAATCAACCTTGCCTTACTGCGCCTGGCCGGTACGCTCTGGGACGTTATTACAGTCCAGCACGATCGTGACCGCATGACGGAATTGATCGGGTTGTTCATCGGTCTGGTTCTCCTGCAAGGCCTCTGCTCGATGGGGCACAGCTACCTGACAACCTGGATTTCCCAGCGAGTCGTCGCCGATTTCCGCACCCATCTCTTCGCCCATCTGCAAAACCTCGCGGTCAGCTTCTTCGCCAGGAGGCGAACGGGGGAATTGCTATCCCGGCTGATGAACGATGTCACCGTCATTCAGTCCATCGTCACCGAGACCCCCATCGACACGGCGAAACAGTTGGTGACGTTCATCGGCGGCATCGGGTTCTTGCTGGCCATGAATTGGCGGCTGTGCCTCCTCATTCTGCTCCTCCTCCCGCTGTTGGTGCTCGTCGCCAAATTTTTTGGACGCAAACTGAAATCACTGTCGACTTCGATCCAGGATCAAACCGCCGCGCTCAGCACCCTCCTTGAGGAAGTCATTTCAGGCATACGTATCGTGAAGTCGTTCGTACAAACGAAGCGGGAAGAAGGCCGTTTCTTGACCCAGGTCCAGCATGGCCTGGCTCTCTCGCTCAAACGAGCCGGCATCATGGCCCTGTTCGTCCCCGTCATCAGCCTACTGACATTTTCAGCCGCCGCTGCCGTGCTGTGGTACGGTGGCACCCAAGTGATCGAAGGTACCGTCACACCGGGCGATCTCTTCGCCTTCGTGCTGTTCGCAGGAATCCTGATCGGGCCCTTCAGTTCGGCAGCCCGCGTCTTCGCTCAAATCAAAGAGGCCCAGGGCGCCACCCAGCGCGTGTTTGAAATACTCGACGCAGAAGCGGACATTCGGGACGTCCCGAATGCGCACGTCCTCTCCGCTGTGAAAGGCCACGTGCGTGCCGAGCAGATCAGCTTCAGTTACGACCCTCGCACCCCGGTACTGTCTTACCTGTCATTCGAAGCACAACCGGGCGAACTCGTTGCCTTTGTCGGACCGACGGGAGCAGGCAAAACAACCGTCATCAATCTGCTCCATCGCTTCTACGATCCCGTCGAAGGCCGCATCACCGTGGATGGGCACGATCTGAAACAGGTCACGGTGGATAGCTGGTATCGGCAGGTCGCGCTCGTTCCACAAGAAACCATCCTGTTCGGCGGGACCATTCTCGACAACATTCGATATGGAAACCCCGAGGCGAGCGAGGCGGCGGTGCAGGAAGCGAGCACGGCTGCGCACGCGCACGAATTTATTTCGGCCTTTCCTGACAAATACCTGACCGTGGTGGGAGAGAAGGGAATCAACCTGTCAGGCGGCCAGCGGCAGCGGATTGCCATTGCCCGAGCGATTCTCAAAAACCCTCGCGTCCTGCTGCTCGATGAAGCAACCTCGTCGCTCGACACCGAGTCGGAACGGCTGGTCCAGGAAGCACTTGAGCGACTGATGGAAGGACGGACGACGTTTGTCGTCGCTCATCGACTCTCCACGATTCAGCGTGCAGACCGCATCCTCGTCCTGGATAAGGGACGAGTCGTTGAAGAAGGTACCCACGCACAGCTCCTGGAGCGCAAAGGTCTCTATCACTATCTCTACACCATCAGATTTACTGAACAGCCGTCCTAGCTTCACCCGCTTCATCGTCATCCCGTCACGACCCGTCCGCGCCGCTCACTCACTGCAGCTTTTCCACCCGCACGCCTAAGAGCCGGATCCGTTGACGTCGCGGGTTCTCCCGCCGATCAAGGAACGGGAGCAGCAGCTTGAGCAGCTCGCGGCGCACAGCCGACCCATCCCGCACCGGATCAGGGAAGGTATGAGCTCTGGTGACCGTGGTGAAATCCGCGAACCGCACGGTAATCGCGACCGTCCTGCAGGCGTCGAATCCCTCCTGCGCCAGTCGCGCAAACACCCCGTCACTTAACTGCGACAGCCTCTCCACCAGGACCTGTGAATCCAACGTATCCTCATCAAAGGTCTCTTGCTCACTGATCGACTTCGGCTCCCAATGCTCCTCCACCGGCGAGTCATCCTGCGCGCGAATCTTGACATACCATTCAAGCCCCCGTTTGCCGAACCGCGCTTCCATATCAGCCGGGCTCAGCTGCTTCAGCTCTTCAACAAGACGGATGTGCTGCGCGGCCAGCATCGCTTCCGTCTTCGGCCCGATTCCCGGGATCGCCCGTA
>CAYHNM010000289.1:0-2782 GCA_964357985.1 uncultured Nitrospira sp.
TCGCTAAGTTCCCTTCAACGAATCGTGCAGGGTTCGGCACAGCCTGTGCCGGGCGCTGTGGTCTATCTATTTTCGATGTTGAACGTGGAGGATGTGATGCGACGCGTGTGGTCTCACGTGTGTGTCGGTCTGATTGTCGGGGTGGTTGCCGGAGTTTTCGGAGGGCCGTCGGTGGCTCGCGGAGGGGAGGGGGAAGCGGCCAAAATTATTCGCGGAACGGTCCAGAACCAAGACCTTCGCCGGGTCGGGCAGGCGCTGGTGGAGGTCAAAGACCAAGAAGGCAATGTGGTGGCGACGGCAGTGTCGAACGATGCCGGGGAATTTACCGCAGCAATCCCTGCGAGCGGGACCTATTCGGTCAGCGCGGTGCAGGATACCTATCGTAGCGAGTATGTGGTGTTGCAGATCGGGACCGAGACGCCGCGTCCGGTGACATTGACGCTGACGAAAACCAGAGAGGTCGCGCTGGAAGTCGTTTCGCCGCTGGCGCCGATTCAGTACAAGGCGTCGAGCGAAACCTACTCGGTGAGCCGCAAGGATATCGAAGCGCTGCCGCGCGGCAACAACAATGAGCTGCACGATGTGTTGCTGACGATTCCCGGCGCCACCTACGGGTCACTCAAACAGGTGCACATTCGCCAGGATCACGCCAATCTGCAATTGCGCATCGACGGCGTGCCGATTCCGGAGACGGTCTCGTCGACGTTTTCCGATGTCATTTCGCCCCGTTCATGGGAGCGAGCGGACATCGTGCTCGGCGGCATGGAAGCCAACGTCGGGAACAAAGCGGCGGCGTTGATCGACATCACGACCAAGAGCGGAACCAAGCCCGGGTTCGGATCGCTGCAGCTGTTCGGCGGATCGAATCGGACGATGAACCCGTCGTTCGAATACGGCGGAACGGTGGGCGAGAAATTCCGCTACTACATTCTCAATAGTTACACCTCGACGAATCGCGGCATCGAACCGCCGACGCTCGGTCACTCGATTTTTCATGGCCAGAGCGAGCGCAACCAGACGATGTTCCGCGGCGACTACCAGCACGACAACACGAACAATTTCACATTGCTGTTTCTGAACTCGGTGGCGAAGTATCAAATTCCCACGCTGCCGGGCCAGACGCAGAATGCGACGATCACCGGTCTGCTGCCGGCGGGATTCTCGGCGGCGCCGTCGGAGCGGGTCGATGAAAATCAGAAAGAGCAGAACCAGTATGCGCATCTGGTCTGGCGGCACGATGTCACGTCGAACCAGTTCTTCAGTCTGGCCGGCTATTTCCGGCACACCCGCGCGACCTTCAAGACCGATCCGTTCAACGTGCTCGCCTATGTGCCGGACGAGACGGAGCCGTTTTCTGCGGGCAGCCAGGATCGCACAGCCTATTCGGGCGGCCTTCGTCTGGACTACACCTACGTCCACAGCAAAGAGCATTTGATCAAGACGGGTTTCCAGTTCGACCGGACGCAGGCCATCAACAAGACCCGGCTGTCGACGTTTCTGGATGACGGCGCGGGAAATCCGACGGGCAATGTCATTGGGCTCAATGCCGACAATCGTCTGATCGGCTATCGGCAGGAATTCTGGGTGCAGGACCAGTGGACGCCCAACGACCACTGGACGTTCAATCTCGGGCTGCGCGGCGATGTGGTGCAATATCAACGGGACGAGGCTCAGCTCAGCCCGCGCATCGGCGTGACCTACAAAGCCAACCAGTCGAACGTGTTCCATGTGTTCTATGGCCGGATGTTTACCCCGCCGAATCTGGAAGCGATTTCTTTTGCCAAGCTCAACACGGCCGGCACGAAAGCGGCGCCGGAGAACACGACGAACATCGCGCCCCGGGCCGAGCGGGCGCATTACTTCGAAGTCGGCAGCTACCATGCGTTGTCCAGTTGGGCGACGTTTGAATTGACGGGGTACTACAAGCTGGCCCGCAATCTGTCCGATGCCGGGCAGTTCGGCACAACGCCGCTGTTAAACTATTTTGCGTTCAACTATGGATGGCAACGCGGCATCGACGGGGCATTGAAGCTTCAGGTGATGGACAATCTTACGGCCCGGCTGAACACGGCCTGGGGCCAGTGCAAAGGCTATGGTCTCCAATCAGGGCATTTCCTCTTGGAAGCGAAAGAGATCGGGGATATCAATTCGCCGGGCGGGGTGTTCTGCGACCACACGCAAATGATCACCAGTTCGGCGCTCGTCAGTTACCGGCTGATGGAGCGGACGACCTTCAGCGGGCAGATGCTCTTCGGGTCAGGTTTGCGGACAGCAGCAGACGATCAGGCGAAGACGAACTCGACGCATAGTCAGTCCTATACTGTTTTCAATACGTCGATTACGCACGTGATTCCCTTGCCGTGGGAGGGACAAAAGTTCCTGATCGGGTTCGATGTGGTCAACCTGTTCGATCAAAAGTACTACATCAATCGCGGGGAGGGGAGCATCGGACTGGGCGTGTCGCATGCGGGGATGCCACGGTCGTTCTTTTTTCGCGGCCAATGGTTCTTTTAGCCGGATGCCGAACAAGGTCACCAGCATCGTTCTCAGTCGCCCGTCTCCCTGCGACGTACCGCAAGGGTACGCCTCAGTCGGCGGGCTCCCTGCGGCCTTGCTGGATGACCTTGTTGGGCATCCGGTGGTATAAGACAGTCATCAGAGAAGAGTAGAGCAGGAGAGTGAAAAAGTATGAATCCCTATAGCTTCATGGCGCTGTCAGTTGGATTCTTTCTGTCCCTTTCACCGGCGGCTGCGTGGGCGGTGGCGGGTGATGAGGCGACGC
>CAYHNM010000290.1:0-1403 GCA_964357985.1 uncultured Nitrospira sp.
GTTGCGTCCGGTACCGGACGATAGTGTGAGATCGTTCCCTGACATCCCGCGCCTCTGGAGACTCCTCCCTACCGACCCCGGAAGGGTTTCGCGTGCAATACGCGATCGACCGAGGGTACAGAGACCTCCCCTGTTCCCGGTTATGGTCTGTATCGGGTCGTTCTTTCACGAACTTAAGGAATCCTGCAGAAAATCCATGCGCCCGATAGTCCTGCTTCCCATCGGCTGACACGACAGGTATGATGGCACCCCATGTCCGATAAGATTGTGACCCGCGAACAACTGGTTGAACAGCTCCAGGCCCGGCGCGTGCGAGGCACCCGTGTCGTCTTTACAAACGGCTGTTTCGATCTCATGCATATCGGTCATACCCGCTATCTGCAGGCAGCCAAGGCCCTGGGGGACCTCCTAGTGGTAGGGGTCAATAGCGACGAGTCCGTCCGTAGCTTAGACAAAGCGCCGGACCGGCCGATTGTGCCTGAAGCACAACGGGCGGAAGTACTAGCCGCTTTGGGATGTGTCGATTTTGTCGTGGTATTCTCCGAATCCGATCCCAAGGCGCTCATCACGGCGGTTCAACCGGATGTGTTGGTCAAAGGCGGGGATTGGTCCCTGGATCGCATCATCGGACGGGACGTTGTGGAAGCGCACGGAGGCCTGGTACGAACCATCCCTCTGGTCCCCGGTTTCTCCACGACGGCATTGATTTACCGTATTCGCTCGGCTTCAGCCTAATCTGTGTCACACACACCGTCTCCCTCAGATCAATGGCTCGCCCCGCTCGTGTCGGCTCTCAAGCAGACCTCGGCACGCCCCTGTGTCACGGGTTTGCACGGATCGACCGCGGCGTTTGTGCTCACGAGCCTGATCAATATGCCCTCACTGGCCTCGTACCGGAACCGCCCCTGGATCGTCGTCACAGCCAACAACGAAGCAGCCGAGCGCCTCTTTGACGACCTCCAATTTTGCCATCAGCTCATCGGCGCTGCGAGCGACCGACTGACGCTCTTTCCTCAATGGGAAACGCTGCCGTACGAGGCCACGGCGCCTCATGTCGGGCTGATTGCGCACCGCATGCAGACGTTGCATCGCCTGCAATCCACCCCGGAGACGACCCTCGTCACATCAGTCGCCGCCCTGATGCATCGCCTCTTGCCGAAGGACACCTGGACCCACGCCACGCTCCAGCTGGAGCGCAATGGCACGGTCGAGCGTGACACGCTGCTGGCTAAACTGCTGCGCCTCGGCTACCGGCGCGTCTCGGTCGTGGAGATTCCCGGCGAGTTCAGCATTCGAGGCGGCCTGGTGGATATTTTTTCGACCGCGTACTCCGATCCGCTCCGTGTGGAATTTCTTGGCGATTCGATCGAAGCCCTCCGGTTGTTCGATGCCTCCACGCAGAC
>CAYHNM010000290.1:1503-2777 GCA_964357985.1 uncultured Nitrospira sp.
TATCCCAGCCCCGAACGGCTCTTCCAAACCTGGGATGAAATCGAAATCGGCGCCGCCGGATGGCCAACGATCGCGTTAGAACCGCTTACGGCCCCCGACACCACATGGAATCCGGTCGTACCGTTCCCGGCACAGATCCCGGCCAGTGCGGGCCTGGGAATTCGCGGAACCCCGTTCAGCCAAACGCTCACGATCCTCGACCAACTACGCGACGGACATCGCGTCGTGCTTATCGCCCGCAGCCGCGGGCAAGTCGATCGGCTCCTGGCCCTCCTCCGCGAACACGACCTGCCGGCCATGGAATGGTCCGCCGCTGCTTGGACGAAACGTGAGAGCGGGAAACCGCCAATTGCCGTCGTATATGGCGACCTATCGAGCGGGTGGTTGTCTGAAACATTTCGCCTCGCGCTCCTGACAGAGGAAGAACTCTTTGCCAAAGGCACGCGCCATAAGACGCAGCCCAAGAGCAAAACCGCGACCTTCCTCTCTTCACTGGAAGATCTGAATGTGGGCGACTATGTCGTCCACGTCCAACATGGCATCGGCCGATACCTCGGCCTCAAACGGCTGACGGTGCAGGAATTCGAGAGCGACTTTCTGATCCTGGAATTCGCCGGAGCGGACACGCTCTATGTCCCCCTCGACCGCCTCAGCCACGTCCAGCGCTACAGTGGCGCCGACGGACATGTGCCGCGACTTGATCGCCTGGGCGGCACCAGTTGGGCCAAAACCACGGCACGGGTTAAAAAGGACATCGAAGAGATGGCCCAAGATCTCATCGATCTCTATGCGAATCGCGAGTTGGTCAAGCGAGACGGATACGGCGGGGCCAGCACGCTGTACCACGAATTCGAGGCGGCGTTCGAATACGAAGAGACGCCGGATCAACTGAAGGCGATCCAGGATATTGCCAGAGATCTGGAGTCGGGAAAACCGATGGACCGGCTGGTCTGCGGCGACGTCGGCTACGGCAAGACGGAAGTGGCGATGCGGGCGGCGTTCAAGGCGATCGAGAGCGGGCGCCAGGTCGCCGTCCTCGTCCCCACAACTCTGCTCGCCCATCAGCATTATGAGAATTTTGCCGAGCGGTTTGCGCCATTCCCGACAAAGGTGGCCGTGCTCTCCCGCATGCAGTCTCCCAAAGACACGAAGGCGACGCTGAAAGAACTCACCGCAGGCGTCATTGACGTGATCATCGGCACCCACCGGCTCTTGCAGAAAAGCGTGGTCTTCCACAATCTCGGCCTCGTCATCATCGACGAAGAGCAGTGGTT
>CAYHNM010000291.1:0-1503 GCA_964357985.1 uncultured Nitrospira sp.
TGAAATTGGTCGACAGCACCATCATGTTCAACGAGCGCCGTGCCTATGATGTGACCAAAGCACCCAAGATGGTCACCTTGAAAGAATCGGCCTCGGGGAAAGTCCTGCTCCAGTTCGACGTCAAAGCGCCGAACGTGGTGGTGTTTTCCAAGGGTGAGTTTCCCACGATGAAGGGCCACCTCTTGGAAGTGTCTTCGAAGGAATGGAAAATCGACAAGCTGCGAGCCAGCGGCACGACGCAGAACGCCAAAGGCGGCGCGATCAGACTCGGGTAGCGCAAGTCCGACGGGCAATCAGCGGTTAGCCCTCCGCCGTTACCGTCGGAATAATCACCAGCGCATTTTCTTTCCGGTCGATTGAGGCGGTCTCACCGTCACGCAATTCTCCCTTTACCAAGAGCCGTGCGAGCGGCGTTTCCAATTCCTGCTGAATGAGCCGCTTGAGCGGTCTCGCGCCGTAGACCGGATCGTAGCCGCGTTCTCCCAGATAGGCGAGCGCCGTCGGGGTAATGGCCAGCTGAATGCGCCGTTCGGCCAGTCGCCCCCGCAACCGCTCCAGCTGAATCTCCACAATCTTCACGAGCTGCTCGGTGGCCAGAGGATGGAATACGACGGTTTCGTCCACGCGATTCAGGAACTCCGGACGGAAATGTTGCCGGAGTTCTCCCAAGACGACCGATCGCATCTCTTCATAGGAGGCCCCGGTCTGCTGGGCCTCAAGGATTTGCGGACTGCCGATATTCGACGTCATGATTAGAACCGTGTTCTTGAAGTCGACCGTCCGGCCTTGGGAGTCCGTCAGCCGGCCATCGTCCAGGATCTGTAAAAACACGTTGAAGACATCGTGGTGCGCCTTTTCGATCTCATCGAACAACACGACAGAGAACGGGCGACGACGTACCGCCTCAGTCAACTGACCGCCTTCCTCAAAGCCCACATAGCCCGGAGGCGCTCCGATCAAACGGGCGACCGTGTGTTTCTCCATATATTCCGACATGTCGATGCGAATGAGATTGCTCTCGTCATCGAACAGCACAGTTGCCAATGCTCGCGCCAGTTCGGTTTTCCCCACACCGGTCGGACCGAGAAAGAGGAACGACCCGATCGGCCGGTTGGGATCTTTGATGCCGGATCGCGCCCGCAATACCGCATCGGCTACCGCTCGTACGCCTTCATCCTGACCGATGACCCGTTGATGCAACAGATCTTCGAGCTTGAGCAGTTTGTCTGATTCGCCTTCCATCAACCGTGAGACAGGGATCCCGGTCCAGCGACTCACAACCGCGGCAATTTCATCTTCATCGACTTCTTCCTTGAGCAGCCGGTTCTGATCCTGCTTTTTCCCCAAGGACGTTTGTTCGATGGCGAGTTCCCGTTCCAGACGGGGGAGATCTCCATAGCGGAGTTCCGCCACGCGATTGAGATCGTAGGCCCGTTCGGCCTGTTCAATTTTCAGTTTCACTTCTTCAATGGCTTCTCTGGTCTTCCGGAGACGTCCGACCGA
>CAYHNM010000291.1:1603-2769 GCA_964357985.1 uncultured Nitrospira sp.
ATATAACGGTTCGATAGCTTCGCCGCCGCCACCAGGGCGCCATCTTTAATACGCACGCCGTGGTGAACTTCGTAGCGCTCCTTCAGACCGCGCAGGATCGAGATCGTATCCTCGACCGACGGTTGATCGACCAGGACGGTTTGGAATCGCCGTTCGAGCGCGGCATCTTTTTCGATATGTTTGCGGTACTCATCGAGGGTGGTGGCTCCGATAAGGTGCAGTTCACCCCGCGCGAGCATGGGCTTGAGCAGGTTTGCCGCATCCATCGAACCCTCGGCAGCGCCGGCTCCGACGACCGTGTGCAGCTCGTCGATGAACAATAGTATTTGTCCTTGCGAGGATTGAATTTCCTTGAGCACGGCCTTGAGCCGTTCTTCGAATTCGCCGCGAAATTTCGCGCCGGCGACCAGCGACCCCATATCCAGGGTGATCACTCGTTTCTGCTTCAGACCTTCCGGGACATCTCCCTTGATAATCCGGATGGCCAGCCCTTCGACAATGGCAGTTTTGCCCACGCCGGGCTCGCCGATCAGGACCGGATTGTTCTTGGTACGTCGAGAAAGAATTTGAATCACCCGGCGAATTTCATCGTCGCGTCCGATGACCGGATCGAGCTTTCCCTGGCCCGCCGCACGCGTCAGATCACGGCCATACTTTTCGAGCGATTGATAGGTGCTTTCGGGATCCTGCGTGGTCACCCGTTGATTGCCGCGCACTTGTTGCAAGCCGGATAGAAGGCGATCTCGCGTCACGCCCAGTTTCTTGAAGATGCCGCCTTCTTGAACCATAGCGAGCAACACGTGCTCGACACTGAGATAGTCGTCCTTCAATGCGGTCTTTTCATCTTCGGCTTTGCTGAGCACCTGGCTCAGACGATTGGTGACATGCACCTGTCCCGGCCCACCGCTCGCACCCTGTACCTGAGGCAATTTACCGAGCGCCTGATCGGTGGCCTGACGAACGGCGGAAAGTGCCACACCGGCTTGTTCCAGTAATGTGGACGTGGTTCCGCCTTCCTGATCAAGGAGCGCGAGCAATAAGTGCTCGACGTCGATGCCCTGGTGACTGCGGCGCATGGCATGGGATGAAGCCGTTTGCAGAGCTTCCTGGAGTTTCATGGTCATCGTGTTCATATCCACGGGAATCCCTCCTCGACAGGTGCGCGA
>CAYHNM010000292.1:0-2766 GCA_964357985.1 uncultured Nitrospira sp.
GGTGACGAACAGGCGGTGACTCTCACGCTATGGTCGAACCAATAGCGGGTGTACTTCGTAACAGGAATCAGATGGACCGGGACACCGGCCTGTGTGATGGCTTTTCCCGATGAAGCTCCGAGGAAGACCTGGCCTGCCAACGCGCCATGGCCTTTTTGCTTATAGGCCACGAACTCCTTTTCATTGAAGGCCGGAGGGGTCGCAGGGCTCGATTCGACGGCAGTCCCGTGACTCAGGCAAAGGCTGCTGGCCAAGAGCAGCACCGCTACCCCGAGTGAGAGGCGCTGGACCGGTCGTAGGGTGGTCATTTTGACGAAGGCGCGGGTTCGTCGGGAGGAGCCGTTGTCGCGGCAGCCTTGTGTTTCAGCGCGCGGCCTTTGTCGGGAGTCGGATCGGTGATGAGACCGTAGATTTCCCGTCCCTCATGGCCTTCCGGGAGATATTCGGTGATCGGCATGCCGTCTTCTCTGACAAACAGCAGGCAGTGGCAGTATTTGTAGATCTGCATCTCATCGCAGGCGCACATCCATCGCCGGAGTTTCGCTTCGGCCTGCTTATCCTTGTAAAAATTACAGGGGCAGAGGGGTTTCCCCAGCTCATCGATATGCATCGCCAGGCCTTTGACGACAGCCTCGGTGACAGCGGGATTCGGATGCATGGTCGTTCCGCTCTTGTCGGCAAACCCCTTCACGTATTTCCACATTTTATCGAGGCTCTCTTGCTTGGGTTCGGCCATGCTGTCTCCCTTCAGATCGGTGCGTCCGGAGCAGGAATCGCTAGTTTACAAGCGCTAGGGCGTCCTTTACAATCCACCACTTCGCAAATTCGGTATCAATTCGGATAGACGGGCCATGGCTGATTCTCACGCGGCAACAGAGTTGATTAATCGGTTGAGCGGCGATCTGGGGCGGGCCTCGGCTGAGCAACTGGTCGCCCAATTAGCTGCGGTTGGAGGCAAGCCGGAGCCGGTTGCGGCCGTTCTGTCGCTCTTGGAAGAACTGGCCGATGTGTCTGAAAAGGTCGGCCGCGCTGCGGTCGAGGCGCTTCCTGAATTGGCCCGCCGGGCTGGTCTTGCGCCGGTCGTCGCCTGGCTCAATCTCGGTATTGTCCTGGTTGAATCCTCCGGTGCCTCTGCACTGAAATACTTCAAAGAAAGCCCACGCATGCTGGGAGTGGTGGAACAGCCTGCGGCGCGCAGCGCGATTCTTGCCATTGGGGCTGAGCTGGCCGAGCAAGATGCCAATGTGACTCTGGAATATCTCCGGACGGCGCCGCTTCTCCTCGACGTGATTCCCGCGGAGCAGTTACAGCCATGGCTTGAGATCGGGGTGGAATTGACGCAGATCGATGTGGTGGTGGGCCTGGAGTACATCCGGCAACTCGCCGCCATTGCGCCGGTCCTGCCGCTGAGTGACGTGCGGCAGTGGGTTGGATTCGGCATGAAGTTGATTCAGCCGAATGCCATCGGGAACCCCGACTATCTGGGTACGTTGGAGTTTCTCCGGACCAGCCCGGCGATCCTTGGGGACCTGGAGCATGCGGCGCTCCGCCCGAAGGTCTTATCGCTTGGAGCGGTATTGGCTGAGCATTCGCCCGAGTCCGCCATTGCCTGGTTAGCGGAGGCGCCGGCGCTCTTGCGGACATTGTCTTCGGTCGAGTGGCAGCTCAAAGTGGTGCAATACGGGGGATTAATCGCTGAACGGGATGCGGGGGCGACGCTGGCGTATCTGCGGCGTACTCCCGAGATCGTCGCCATGATCGGAGTTTCCCCCGATGCCGTGGCGCGATTTGAAAGTTGGTTCAAGGCAGGGATGGAAGTCCTGGCCTATAGCATAGAGGGAGCGAGAGCGTACTTCGGGTTGGAATCGCAGCGGGCGCTGGCATCGGTGGAGCAGGCGTTGAGCGGGGTGCCGTTGCGGCAAGTCGCCCGGACCATCAAATTGTTTGTGCAGGGGCTTTGCGGGTCGGATGTGCAGATTCAGGCGCTGCCGGATGCGGTGACGGAGGTCCCTGCTCGCGCAACGGTCAGTGCCGACGGGCGAACCATTGCGCTCCCGGCGCTACTCCGGAAATATCCGACCTACGATGAAAATGTGCGGCTCTATCTGGTGATGGCGGCGCATGAGGCTGGCCATATCGAGTTCGGGACCTACCGACTCAGTCTTGACTCGCTTCAGGATCTGCTGAAGGCCGTCTGTGACCGGTATGGGCGTGGAGCCCAGCAGCCAGCGTCGCTGGCTGCGCTGTTCCGGCTCTATCCGCACCCGCGTTTGATTCAAGATCTCTGGACCGTGCTGGAGGATGCGCGGGTCGAGGCCCATTTGCAACGGGAATATCCCGGCCTTCAGCGGGATCTTCAACGGGTGGCCGGCGAAGCCGTGACCCCGCGCGATCCGGCGCATGGATTGACGGTGAAGGAACTGCTCGTCGACTGTCTCCTGCGGCTCTCGACCGGAGAATCTGCCGAATCGGCGGTACCCCGGGCGGTTCAAGGTGAAGTCGCGTTGCTCTGGTCGATGTGTGCTCCGGTTATGGCGCCGGGGGCGTCCGCGGATGATGCGCTGCGTCTCGTGCATACGGTCTATGTCCGGATGGAAGAATTACTGCAGCCCAAGGCGGAGATGATTCAGGGCGATCCGGTTCAGGACAATTCGGAGGAAATGGGCGTGGGGCCGACCGGGTCCGAAGAGACCGGCGATCCCTATCGCCCAATGACCAATTGGGTGTATCGGGGAGAGATGAACCCCGAGTTTATCTCACGGGATC
>CAYHNM010000293.1:0-2737 GCA_964357985.1 uncultured Nitrospira sp.
GGATTTGATAGGCCCGGCGGCGCTGAGGGTCGCCGAATAGGAACGTCCGCACCGGCCTTCGCCCGGGCGGCAGCATATTGATGACGGAGACATCCAGATCGCCATAGACCGTCATCGCGAGCGTCCGCGGGATCGGCGTCGCCGTGAGAACCAGCACATCCGGTTTGTACCCTTTGTCGATCAGATTTTTCCGCTGCATCACGCCGAACTTGTGCTGTTCATCGACCACGGCGAGACCGAGATTTTTGAAAGCCACGCCCTTCTGGATCAAGGCATGGGTCCCGATGGCCACCTGCACCTCTCCCGAAGCGAGCTGCGCCGCTTGCGCCTTCTTGACCGCCGCCTTATCACTTCCGCGCAACAGCACGACACTCAATCCCAGTGCCTCCAATGTGCCTTTCAGATTGCGATAGTGCTGCTCGGCCAGAATTTCCGTCGGCGCCATGAGCGCGGCCTGGTAACCGGAGCCGCAGGCCATGACGATGGCATGGAGCCCCACCACCGTCTTCCCCGACCCGACATCCCCCTGCACCAGCCGGTTCATCGGTTTGGGCGAGATCATGTCCCGATAAATCTCGCGAATGACTTGATCCTGGGCTGCCGTCAAGCGGAACGGCAGCAAGCGGCTCAACTTATCGACGATCGGCGCCCGCGGATTGAACTTGAGGCCCTTCGGCTGCTCCTGCACTGACCGTTGCCTGGTGGCCAAAGCCATCTGCAGCAGAAATAATTCTTCGAACGCGAGACGGCGATGTGCCGGAGTCTTGCCCTGCTCCAACAATCGGGCATCTGCCTCCGCTTTGGGGAAGTGCACATCTTGAATGGCCTCTTGAATCGGAATCAGACGTTGGCGGGCCCGCAGGGTCACCGGCAGATGATCGCGCAATTCTC
Source organism: uncultured Nitrospira sp. (assembly GCA_964357985.1). GTDB lineage: Bacteria > Nitrospirota > Nitrospiria > Nitrospirales > Nitrospiraceae > Nitrospira_D. The sequence continues at coordinate 892 of CAYHNM010000293.1, forward strand.
TGGCATACTCATCCAGCAATCCCTTCACCAGCACTCGCGACTGCCGGGAGGTCCAGCCTTTCGTCTCATGGTAGATCGGCACGATACGGCCCACATGCAACGCCGACTCCGCGGCCTCGCCCACCACTTCATACTGTGCCACGTCCATGCGCGGGACCATCCACCCCTGCTTTCCGGCGATGACGCGGCCGCTCATCATGACCACTTTCCCGACCGCCAATACATCTTCAAGATAGGCCTGATTGAAGAAGACTACCTGCATTTTCCCGGTCTCATCCTCGACACCGACCTCCAGCACAGAAAGCCGGCGATTCCTCGTGCGCTTCGCTTCGCATTTCGCGATCGTGCCGCAAATCGACGTGACCATGCCCGGCACCAGATTACCGATAGGCGTCATCACGGATCGGTCTTCGTAGCGCCAGGGAATCGTCCACAAGGCATCTTCGACCGTCGCCACCCCGAGCCGCTGCAACAGAGCCATGCGTTTCGGCCCGACCCCTTTCACAAACTGGACGGGAAGATTCCAGACGTCACCTCGCGTCAATCCCGCAGATGAGGCCGCGTCGTCGATCTGATCCTCGCGATTAGGCAAGGACTCAGGAGCTGCTTCACGAAGTCGCCCGAGAATGGCGCAGGCCGCTTGCAGCCGCCGCTGCTGTTCGTCGATCGGGAGGGCCTGCTGGAAATCGATGAAGAGTTCGCGGAGCGAACGCAGGCGGGATTCAATCGCCGGGGGAATCCATTCCTGAGCAAGGGCGGATTGGACCTGACTCGACACAAAGCTGCTGAGATTCTTTACGGCCCCGGCGTGGGCGCAATCGTCCTTCGTCGCAAACTCAATCGGCCGCGCAAGGCGATCGAGCCACTCGTGAAACGTCGCAGGCAAGCTGGACTCGGCGGGAGGCTCCATAACTGGGCGGGATCGTAGCATACCGCCGCAAGTCACTCAATGAAGTCCTCCGGCTCTCACGGATCGCTCGTTGGCCTCACTCTGACCGGTCGCCGCATTGTGGTGATTCCTTGGCCCCTTCTCTCTCAGGTGTTACACTGAGTTACTTTATCGCTATGTATCGCCGCAACATCCAACACGTCCTCATTCCCCTGGCCGTAGGCTTGGTCCTCTTCCTGGCCTATCAGCTCTATTTCAAAGCCCTGTGGGTCACCGTGCCGGTTCCGCACGCACCCGCCCAGGCAACCGGCGAGCCAACAGAGCCTCGCACGGGTGGATTGCAGACTGAGCCGCCCCCGACCGACGAGGAAATCAAACAGGTTCGCGGGATTGATCCCGCCATCGTTCCAGAAACCGACTCCAGTCAACTGTTGGAAACCATTCGCGACGAGATTGAAAAGAAGCAGCTCCCCGTCGCCGAACGACAACTGATGAACCTGGCCCCATCAGTCCTCGCCGATGCCAAAGCGAAGCCCTATGTCGCGATTCTCTGGAACAATCTTGGGTTGGAACAGGAACGGATCGACGGCACAAAGGTGTCCGTCAAAGCCTTCAAGAAAGCCGCCGCACTCGACAACACCAATCCGATCATCCAATTGAACCTGGCCCACGCCTATTGGGAACTGCGAGATCCGGCTCTTAATCAGGATTTCCTGACCGGTTTGATGACGCTCGCTCCCAACGAACCCTTTCCGCATCTCGCCATGGCCGATCTGCTCTACGAACAGGACCGGCTGAGTGAGGCCACTCAGCACCTGACACAGGCGACGGAACGGGCCGGGAAAGATCCGCGTGTCCAGTCCTACCTCGCGACCGTGACGGAGAAAGTGCGTCACACCGATGCGGTGGAATCCCGCATGAACGCCAGAAGCAGCAGCCACTTCCTGGTGAAATACG
>CAYHNM010000294.1:0-2727 GCA_964357985.1 uncultured Nitrospira sp.
ATCGGCGTCTCGATGATTTCGCCTGACGGCTTGGCCATCAGTCCGCGCATACCACCGAGCTGACGAATCTGCTGCGAACTACCGCGAGCACCGGAGTCGGCCATCATGAAAATAGGATTGAAGGACTCGGCCTTGGCAGGATCGCCGCCGGCACCGAGTTCCTTCATCATTTCATTCGCGACCTGTTCCGACACATGCGCCCAGATGTCGATGACTTTATTGTAGCGTTCGCCGTTGGTGATCAAACCCTCGGCGTACTGCTTCTCAATCTCACCGACTTCATGCTGAGCCTTTTCAATGAACACGCCCTTTTTCGTCGGGATGTGCATATTGTCGACGCAAATCGACACGCCGGCTCTCGTCGCATAGAAGAAACCGAGATCCTTAATCTTATCGAGGAACACGACCGTGTCACGATGACCGGTCTGCCGATAGACGGTGTCGATCAGCTTGGTCATTTCCTTTTTCGTCATCAGCTTATTGGCGCTGGCGAATGGCATGCTTGCAGGAAGGATTTCCGACAGGAGCACGCGTCCGACCGTACTCTGTACCAATACGCCGCCGAGACGCACCTTGATACGGGCATGCTCTTCGACTTCGCGCGCATCGTAGGCAATCCGCACTTCCTCGGGAGACCCGAAGATCTTATTCTCGCCCTTGACGCCCACACGCTCTTTGGTGAGCCAATACACGCCCAACACCATGTCCTGCGACGGCACCGCAATCGGCTTTCCGTTCGCCGGAGACAAGATGTTATTGATCGACATCATCAGGACGCGCGCCTCAACCTGCGCTTCGACAGACAGGGGCACGTGAACGGCCATCTGGTCTCCGTCGAAGTCCGCGTTGAACGCTGCGCAAACGAGCGGATGCAGCTTAATGGCTTTGCCTTCAACCAAGACCGGATCAAAGGCTTGGATACCGAGTCTGTGGAGAGTCGGTGCGCGGTTCAGCAACACCGGGTGCTCGCGAATCACTTCGTCGAGCACATCCCACACTTCGGGGCGCTCTTTTTCGACCAGGCGCTTGGCGCTCTTAATCGTCGTCGCGGCACCGCGTTCTTCCAATTTGTGGAAGATAAACGGCTTGAACAACTCCAACGCCATTTTCTTCGGGAGTCCGCACTGGTTCAGGCGAAGATCCGGTCCGACCACGATGACCGTGCGGCCGGAGTAATCGACGCGCTTTCCGAGCAGGTTCTGCCGGAAACGACCCTGCTTACCCTTGAGCATATCGCTCAATGACTTGAGCGGACGCTTGTTGGGTCCACGAATCGCACGGCCTCTACGGCCGTTATCGAACAGGGCATCAACGGCTTCCTGCAACATGCGCATTTCATTGCGAATGATGACGCCAGGCGCCTTCAACTCCATCAAGCGCTTCAACCGGTTATTCCGGTTGATGACCCGGCGATACAAGTCGTTTAGGTCGGACGTCGCAAACCGGCCGCCATCGAGCGGCACCAGGGGGCGCAATTCCGGCGGCAATACCGGGATGACATCCATGATCATCCACTCCGGCTTATTGCCGGACTTGCGGAATGCTTCGAGGACTTTCAACCGCTTCGCATACTTCTTCTTCAAGGCTGCCGACGCCGACGTCTTCGCCTTGATCTGAATCTCATCCCACAAACTATTGATGTCGATCTTGCGCAGCAGATCGCGAATAGCTTCTGCGCCGATACCGACTTTAAACCCGCTGGATCCGAATTCAGACTGCAAGGTGCGCAGCTTGTCTTCCGGAACCAATTCCTTTTCAGAGAGATCCGTCGATCCCGGATCGACGCAGACATAACTCTCGAAATAGAGAATCTTCTCGAGTTGCTTCAAGCTCATATCGAGCAGCGTTCCGATACGGCTCGGCACACCTTTGAGGAACCAGATGTGCGCGACCGGCGCGGCCAACTCGATATGTCCCATGCGTTCGCGGCGCACTTTGGACTGAATGACTTCGACGCCGCACTTGTCGCAGACGATCCCGCGATGCTTCATGCGCTTATACTTGCCGCAATTGCACTCCCAGTCCTTGATCGGACCGAAAATCTTCGCGCAGAAGAGGCCGTCCTTTTCCGGCTTGAACGACCGGTAATTGATCGTCTCCGGCTTCTTCACTTCGCCGTAGGACCAGGACCGGATTTTCTCGGGCGACGCAATGCGGATCCGCATCGAATCGAACGACACCGCATCACGCGGCTTCTCAAACAATGTATATACGCCTTCCAATGTAGGACCTCCTCTGATACCGGCTTTCAACCGGCACACAAGTGGTTAGTCTTGCGACTTCAGCAACTCGACGTCGAGCCCCAAACTCTGCAACTCTTTGACCAAGACATTAAACGATTCGGGCAACCCTGGTTCGAGGAACGGTTCGCCCTTCACAATTGCTTCATACATACGCGACCGGCCCGGAACGTCGTCGGACTTGACCGTCAGGAACTCTTGCAGCGTCGACGCAGCGCCATACGCCTGCAAGGCCCAGACTTCCATTTCTCCGAATCGCTGACCGCCGAACTGGGCTTTACCGCCCAAGGGCTGTTGCGTCACGAGAGAATAGGGTCCGATGGACCGTGCGTGAATCTTGTCGTCCACCAGGTGGTGGAGTTTCAGTACGTACATGTAGCCCACGGTGACCGGACTGGCAAAAGTCTCTCCGGTTCTCCCATCCACCAATGTACTTTGTCCGCTCGGCGGCAATTTTGCCTTGATGAGCAAATCCTTGATTTCTTTT
>CAYHNM010000295.1:0-2722 GCA_964357985.1 uncultured Nitrospira sp.
ATCGGAATATATAATTGACAGTCTTTTTTCAGCTTTGCTAGGATGCCGTGGCGCAATTGATAGATCAGACTCGGTTGTGTGTTGTCCATCCTCATCGTCCTACAGGGTCTACTCGTTTATCGCGATAGTGTTGAACCATAGGCAACGGTTTGCCGTTGCAGTGACATAAGGGAGGTGCCTGATGAGTCTCGATTATGTGAAGTTTACAAACGGCTTCGAGAAGTTCATGCCGAAAGAATATCGGGATATGGTCGAACATGGTCCGTTCGGCAAAAAGGTCTCTGTCTCCCAGATGGGAAGCTTCAAGGAAATCTTGGAAGAGCATCCGATGTGCGCCGGTTGTGCGATGACCCTCTTCATCCGCCTCGCGATGATTGCCGTTCCGAACCCTGAAGATACGATTATGGTTGGTACTGCCGGATGCGGTCGCTTGGCGATCTCGCAGGCGGCGATTCCCTTCGTGTACGGCAACTATGGCGACCAGAATGGGGTGGCCAGCGGGTTGTCTCGCGGTCTCCGCCTCCGGTTCGGCGATAAGCCGAAGGATGTAGTTGTGATGGCCGGCGACGGCGGCACGGCTGACATCGGATTCCAGCAAGTGTTGCACTCCTGGTTCCGTAAGGAACGATTCACCACGATTATGTTGGATAACGAAGTCTACGGAAATACCGGTGGTCAGGAAAGCGGTATGACGAGCCGCGGCGCGGTGTTGAAGATGGCCCCCTTGGGCAAGAAGTTCGAGAAGATGGATATGCTGCAGATGGCGAAGGTGGCCGGATGCGCCTATGTTGCTACCGTCGTCCCGAACAATCCCCGCCGTGTCGAGAGCGTCATCAAGAAAGCCGTCCTGATTGCCCGCGAAGTCGGTTCCACGTACATCCAAGCCTACACCTCCTGCAACATTGAGTATGCGATTCCGACCGACAAGGTCATGGAGGACGCCAAGAACGTTGAGAACGATCGGTATCAGTTCACGGAGTATGTCAGCGAAGAAGCGAAGCAGTACTTGGCTGAGCGTTATGGCTATAAGGAATTTCTTCCGAAGCCGGCCGCTCCCGCTGCTGCCATTCCCAACAAAGCATAAGCCTGACCGGTAAGGAGGATTGCCCATGGCAAAGCGTTTCAACATTCGGATGGCAGGCGTCGGTGGACAGGGTGTCGTGACGGGGTCGCACATCCTCAGCACCGCGGTCATCAATGCCGGCGGGGAAAGCACGATCGTTCCGTTCTACGGATCGGAAAAGCGCATGGCGCCGGTCGAGAGTTATGTGCGGGTCTCGGATGAACCGATCTACGAGATCGGCGAAATCACGTTTCCGCACATCATCATCATTTTCCATCCGCAGGTTATTACGCATGGCAAGTCCTACACGATGCCCTTCTATTTCGGTCTGAAGGAAGATGGGATCGCGCTGATCAACAACGATGGTCCGATGAACCTGCACAAGGACCAGGCTCGCGAGTTGGAAGAGCGCCGTGCGAAGCTCTACTACTTCCCGGCTACGAAGCTGTCGCTGGAAGTGGCGGGGATGGATCTTGCCACGAACATGGCCTTGATGGGCTGCATCGGAGCGATCACCGGGTTGACGAACATGGCCGGGTTGGAGCAGGCCGTGAAGGATCGGTTCCTCGGAAAAGGGTTCGTCGTATCCGGTGGAACGGCGGCATTGGATAGTGTGGTGGAGAGAAAGTTCAAAAAGAAGCAGGAGTTGATTGATAAGAACGTGGCCGTCATGCGGGCCGGCTGGAACTACGCCGTTGAGCACGGATGGGCTGCTCCCGACGTGAAGCGTGTAGAGACCCCAGTCGCCGCGGCTGCCAGTGCGTAATAGCGATACAGAAGGAGTTTTCCATGTATCTCGTAGCTGATATCAACGTTGAAATTTGCGCCGCGAAGAGCTGCAAGCTCTGCACGCAGTATTGCCCGGAAGCCAACACCATCCAATATAGTGAAGAGATGGGGAAGGATAAGGGCTTTAAGTACGGTTCTGCGTACGTGGCCGTGGATCGTTGTAAGGGTTGCGCGCAGTGTGTGTGGGTCTGCGACAACATGGCCAAGAATAACGCCATTAAGATGATCATGATCGATCAATTGCCGCTGGCCGCCATCACCGACAATATTACCTATGGCGACAAGAGCACAACGGCAGTTTTGGTCAGCCCTAACGTCTGATCATTCGGCAAGAAAGGGGAACGGGCGTGGCAACAACGCAAGATAAGAGAGAGAGAATCATCGTTCCGGGACCGGCTGGATTTCATCCTCCATCCGCTGCACAGCTTGGTGTTTCGCTGCCCGATCCAGGCGAAGGCTTGTTTTACGGACTGCTGGAGCCCAATGAAGATAAGGTCATCGAAGAGATGGCCAGGAAGATGTTAACCAGTCCCAATGCGACGCTCTTCCCAGGGCCGATGGTGCTGTGGGCGTGGAATGAACATGCCATTGAAAAGGCCAAGGCCACGCTGGAAATTGCCGCCCAGATTCCGAACGTGATGATTATCCCGATGCCGGACTATCGGCCCAAATATCCGAAGATCGATCCGGAAGAGGTCATCAATCCCAATCACCCGAATTTGACGATTTGGGGAAATAAGATTGAGGCCTGTATCTTCATCGGCGTGCATTGTCACTATGCGAATCTGACGTTGAAGATGATTCGTGCGGGGACGAATTGCTGCACGATGGCGATCTGCGCCGAGCAGGGCCACGAAGATGCCATGTTGA
>CAYHNM010000296.1:0-2718 GCA_964357985.1 uncultured Nitrospira sp.
TGGTCATCGTTTCGGAGTCTCCGGCCAGCCAGGTCGAAAAGTCGTCGGGGATCAGCGACAACTCGACCGGTTGCTGTCCGAATTGGACGAGCGCCACCGATCCGTCGGGGTGGAACCGCCGCTGGTTTCCGTTCTGGAGCATCCATCCGTCAGGGGTATAGGTCGCGGTCGCGGCTTCGGTCATACGGTCTAATCGAAACCCGTTGTGAAAGTGGTAGAGATGCACCCGATGGAGAACCGTTCCGCCGATCTCGACTTCTGCGACGTGCATGAGGCTATCCGATCCCATGCGGATCCAGGGGCGAGGCGCTTTGACGGCCATGGGGGCCGGCTTCTTTTCGATGCGAATGAGCCTGATCTCCTCGGCTTTTTCTAAGGCCAGCGGAATCACTGTTGAGCTGAAGCTCAACAGGATTAAGGAAATGCCTGCGGCAAAGATAAGGAAGGGAGAGGCAATCCAGGTCAAACTGATCCCGCAACTCCGCATGGCAGTGATTTCATTATTGCGCGCGAGGAGTCCCAGAGTCAGGAGCGTCGCCATGAGAATCGCCAGCGGGGTAATTTGAAACGATATCGCCGGAGTCTTCAATGCAAAATAGGTGAGAACGTCGACCATGTTGGCGTCGAATTTGAGAAAGCGGCGGACTTTTTCAAAAAAGTCGATCACGAGATAAATGGTCATTAATCCTGAAAAGCACATCAGGAAGATCTTGGCGTACTCGCGAAGAATGTAGCGAAAGAGAATGGTCATCGTGGTTATTCGTAGCTCATCTTCCAGAACAGCCAGACGGTGAGGAGCGCGAACAATCCGTTCGGCATCCAGGCGCCGGCAAACGGAGAGATCCAGAGCGTGGTGACGAGAAATTCGCAGGCGATATTCAAAATGTAGTATGCGACGACGATCAGCACGCCGACGGCGAAGCCGCCCATACGCCCAGACCGCTTGGAGACAATGCCGACCGGGACGCCAAGTAAGCAGAACACCAGCGAGGCGGTCGGAAAGGCCAAGTCTTTGTAGTACTCCATCAGGCGCCGCAGGGCCTGCGTGTCCTTCCATTGGCTGGCCACAAGCTGCGCGTGAATCGAGGCGTAGGTCGGACGCTCTTCAGTCGTGGCATAGCCGCTTTGGGTGAGACTCATCTTGAGATCGTAACTGGCAAATGAGACCTGTTGATATTGATCGACGACATCCGGCTGGCTATGAATGACGCCGTTCACGAGCCGAAGGGCGACCTGCTCATGCTCGGGATCCATAAGGACCTGAAAGTCATCGGCCACGATAATCCGGGGTTCATCAGGGCTACGCTCGTCCGAGACGAAGATGCCGGGCGTTGCCTGCCCGGATCCGCTATCGGGAATATAGATCACCAATTTGGGAACAGGTTCATTGAACGTGCCTCGTTCCAGGGCCAAGACCAGCTGGTCGCGGAGGAGGTTGAGCGCGACTTTCTTCAGATTGACCGAGCTCCAGGGCTGTCCCCATTGGGAGAGGACGAGGGTCAGGGTAAAAACCGAGAGGGCAAACAACAGGACCGGCTGGGTCAATCGGTACAGGCTGAGTCCCGCAGCCCGCATAGCCACCAACTCCTTGTCGAAGGAGAGGCGTCCGAATGCCGTGATCGAGGCGATGATGCCGGCGATGGGCAGGGTGAGGACCAGAAATGACGGAAGCAGCGTGGCGAAGACTTTCAACACCGACCAGAGGCCAACCCCTTTCGACACCAAGAGCTCGACGAGACGCAACAGCTCTCGCGTGAGCATCACGAAGCACAGCGCACCCAGGCTCAGCCCGAACGGGGCGAGTAGTTCTGTGAAAATATACCGGTCGAGTAGTGTTCGTAGAATCACAAGCGTAACGGTCGTGAGCGCGTTGCGGCACTATAGGGCAGTCGTGCGACCTTGTAAACCGCGTGAGGATATAGCCGGGGCCGAATGCGTCCCTTGACAAGGTGGAAGTGCTGTGGTACTTCCACTTCGCTTTTCATTTCACCGATGGGTTCTGTGCGTGATTTATTTTTTTCTGCAGACGCCCGTCAGTCGATCCCCTCACTTCTCTCTTTCTGTTCATCGCAATCATCTGTGTCTCTGTACGGCGTGTTTGGCCGACTGCGTAACTACACGTAGTCATTGAGGAAAGGAGGATCTTGTGAAGACCAAAGGAACAGTGAAGTGGTTCAATGACCGGAAGGGTTTCGGCTTTATCCTATTGGATAGTGGCGACGATGTCTTTGTGCACTATTCAGCGCTTCAGGGCGATGGATTCAAGACCTTGAAAGAAGGCGAACCGGTTGAGTTCGACATCGTACAAGGAGCGAAAGGGCCGCAAGCTGCTAACGTGCTGAAGGCCGAGCTTTCCGCTTAAGAATCTGCATAGACTGCCAGTGTGAGGGGCGTGTTTTTCTTCAGGGAAAACACGCCCCTTTTGTTTCTGCCATTTTCTGGACAAAACCTATTGACACTGTTAGCGTTTACCTATTCTTCTTCATAGAGGTCTGTCTTGGCCGTTGATCGGACAAAAGTTCTGCAGAGTGCGCAGTTGTTGGCAGCCAAAGGCCAGTACGATGCCGCCATTGCTGAGTGGCGGAAACTGGCCGGAGAAGCTCCGAACGACGGCAGTATCCACAACTCGATCGGCGATCTCCATCTCAAACGCAACGCGGTGCCCGACGCGATCACGGCGTTCCTGCAAGCGGCGGCCGGTTTCCGATCGGAAGGCGC
>CAYHNM010000297.1:0-2706 GCA_964357985.1 uncultured Nitrospira sp.
ATCAGCGTCCCCGGTTCAGGCTGGTCTAAATCCTCCCCCCACTGCTGCTTCGCAAGGCCCCGACGGTGATTCACCGTCGGGGCCTTTGCATATCAGGAACCAGCAGAGCTCTGCCCGAATGAGCCCTCAGGAGCCATTTCCATCCGGTCATGAGCCCCCGCCGTTTCTTCGTATTCCTGCAATACCCAACAGATCTGATGCTGCGTAGCGCCAATCCTGACACGGCTTTCTGATATAGCCCCCCCTTCAGCAGGGTCCCCTCACCCCCCGCCTAGGGGGCTGTCAAACGGCCTGCCTCGGGGTAGGGTTACACCATCAGGACAACGCAAACAGCCACGAGGGGCCGGAAAGGAACCAGACCATGGAACACACAAAGACATATGCCGAGCAGGACTCCACGATGATCGCTCACCACGAAACGGATGCCCCTCAGAACCTGCAAGTCTGCTATTCGGGAATGGATAACGGCCGGTTTGTCCTTGGCGACGGGACGATCACCGCCACCTCAGCCGACATAATGCAGATTCATGGCGACTGCCCGGTGAACCCTGGGATGGAACTTGCCCTGATGGTCGCCATTCCTCACTCGGATGATCACCTCTACCTTGTGGGTGGGCAGGTGTCGGCAGCCACTTGGAGCTGTTTCGAAGTGGACATCCGGCAAACCCCTGAAGCCCTACGCGCACAACTGGAGCTGATTGAAAAAACTGCCACGCAGAACCGGCCGAGGTCTGCTATGCAGGGTAATCGAACCATCAGCCAGCCAAACAAACGACCATGCGCTAGATGGACAAACCCCTTGACTGTCACTAGACCGCAACGCCCGTCACGGCGGGAAAGGATCCGGTTATGAAACTGCAACCTGCCCTGAAGACATCAGGATTTCTCAGCGGCCCCATGGCTGAACGACGCGGGATCGACCGCATCCCCCTCTCGTTTGGCCTGATGTATTCGGGGGTGAATGAAACCGACGTCATCATGGGCAATGGCACGGTCGTCGACATGTCGCGGGGAGGATTGGGAGTCCGGGGCAACCAACCGGTCACAGTCGACATGGATCTCACCCTGTTTCTCTCTTTGCCCGACAAGAAAGATCCGCGCTTCGTCATTCAGGCTCAGGTCGCGTGGGTCAATGAGCACCGGTTTGGCCTGAGGCCCCAACATAGTCCGGCTACGTCAGAACCACGCCTTCAGCGGTTTCTCCGGTCATTCTTTCACACGACTCGCACCAGCGGGAAAGCCTAACAGGAGCACTCACGATGTCTTCAGCCACCGCACAACAGAATCGTCAATCACGAGCAGACCAGCGACAAACCTATCGCATCACCATGACCAGACGCCTGCAGTTTGCGCAGCGGCATACGACAAGCCGGACCGGAAAGGCCCTCCTGCTCGATCTCTCCGACGCCGGATGCAGCCTCGAAAGCAAAAGCCGTCTCACTGTGGGAGAAAGACTGGCCCTGGTCCTCGAGCTTCCGCAACCGGTGCTGATTACGGATGCGCAGGTCGTGTGGATTGACGGGTCCCGGTACGGACTGAGCTTTGCACGCGTGAGCCCGCTCGAACGTTCGCGCCTTCGCCGGTTTCTCTGGAAACATCTCCCCGATGCCGCCATGAGCGATCTCCTCCCGCTCTTTGCCACGGTCGAAGAGCCGCACCATTCACAACCGCGCCTACAAATACTACAGTAACGACCCCCCGCCATCGATTCGAGCCATCGCTTGTCTTCCCCGTTCTGCCCATGCTATCTTTTCGGTGAGTAATTACTCACTTACTATACAATGACGCGGATAGCCCAACCATCCAGACAATCCAGCACAGAGCGCCAGGCGAGCCTGATCCAGGCCGCTACGACACTGTTTGCCAAAAAAGGCTTCAACGGCACAACCACGAAAGAGATCGCCAGGGCCGCCGGTATCAGTGAAGCCCTGGTCTTCAAACACTTCCCGACCAAACACGCCCTCTATGCCGCCATTCTCGCGGAAAAAGTTACGATCAGCGAGCTCCTTAGCGCGATCGAGGAATCCGCCAAGAAGCGGGACGACCGGCGCGTGTTCACCTTGATCGCCGGCTACAGAATTCGCCCCGGTGTCGACCCCACTTTACTGCGACTCTTGCTCTTCAGCGCGTTGGAAGGCCACGAACTGTCCGACATGTTTTTCGGCAAGCACCACAAAGTCTTCTATGACCATCTGGCGGCCTACATTCACACGCGGGTTGGGGATGGCGCCTTTCGACAGGTCGATCCCCTCTTGGCCGCCCGTGCCTTCATCGGCATGGTCGTACACCATCGCCTGCTGCACGAAATCTTCGGGGTACCGATCGATCGCCCCTATGATGACACCGTCTCCACCTATGTCGATATCTTTCTCCAAGGGCTCGTGGCGGCGCCTCACACCAGCCGCGCCAGGACGTGAAGGACCCGGATATGAGGTCATTAAAGCAACACCCGTTCGTCATTCTCGGCGTGATCATTTTCTTCGCCATCACCGCCCTGGTGGTCTTCCGTCTGAGCAGCGGCGCCAAAACCGACAGCAAGAAAACGCGCGTCATTACGGTGGGAACGACCACCCCGTTGAAACAGGATCTCCCCATCCGCCTGGCCTACACCGCCGATATTATCCCCAACCAAGTCGTGAACCTCTTCTCTCGCGTCGATGGCTATATCGCCAAAATTCACGTGGACAAGGGGGATCACGTCAAAGC
>CAYHNM010000298.1:0-2691 GCA_964357985.1 uncultured Nitrospira sp.
CTGGCACGGTGCGTCACCTCGATGCGCTCACCCATCCCGCCGAAGAGAATGGTGTGATCTCCCACAATGTCGCCGGCCCGGATAGTCTGAATGCCGATTTCCTGTTTCTTCCGTTCCCCGATCAGGCCTTTTCTGGAATAGACGCCGACCTGGTCCAGGTCACGATTGACGGCGCGCGCGAGTACTTCCGCAATTTTCAATGCGGTACCGCTCGGGGCGTCTTTCTTGAGACGGTGGTGCGCCTCGATCACTTCAATGTCGTAGTCGTCACCCAATGTTTTGGCCATTTCCCCGATGACTTTATAGATCAAGTTGACGCCCACGCTCATATTGGGAGACAACACGCAGGGAACCTGTCTCGCAAGCCCCTTGATCTCTTCAAGTTGAGACGGATTCAGCCCCGTCGTGCCGATGACCATAGCCCGACGATGCTGAGCGACAATACGGAAATGCTCGAGCGTCGCTTCGGGAGCAGAAAAATCAATGACGACTTCACCGCGTTCCATCAACGCGGCCAGATCACCGGTGATGGCTACACCGGCGCGCCCGGTCCCGGAGGTCTCGCCGGCATCATCGCCGATGGCATGATGCCCACTCCCCTCGAGCGCCCCGGCCAATGTCAACGCCGTCGAATCCCGCACCAGCGCAACCAACCGGCAGCCCATCCGTCCCGCCGCACCAGCCACCACAACTTTAATCATGACCTCGTCTCATCTTTCTACTGGACGCACTAAATAAACCGGGACTCTTTCATCACTTGCATCAGCTTGTCTCGATTCTCTTTCCCCATCGGGCAGAGCGGCAAGCGAAGCTCGGGGTCAATTTTCCCCATCATACCCAGCGCCTCTTTCACGGGAATCGGATTCGTTTCATAGAACAACGCGGCAAACAAAGGAGACAGCTGAAAGTGGATGCGTCGAGCCTCCTCAATGTTCCCGGCCGAAAACGCCTTGACCATATTCGCCATCTCGGTGGGAGCGATATTGGCCGTGACGGTAATCACGCCTTGCCCGCCGACCGCCATCATCGGCAAAGTCATCGCATCGTCGCCGGCGAGCACCGCAAGGCGGCCACCGCATGTTTGCACGATGTCCGAGGCCTGCTGAATCACCCCGCTCCCCTCTTTCACACCGACAATGTTCTGGATCACGGCCAGTCTGGCAATCGTCGTCGGAAGCATATTCACGCCGGTTCGCCCGGGAATGTTGTACAGCACCAGCGGCAAATCGACCGCCTCGGCGATCGCCTTATAGTGGCGATACAAGCCTTCCTGCGTCGGCTTGTTGTAGTACGGCGTAATGAGCAGCGCCGCATCGGCCCCGGCCTCCTTGGCATGCTTTGTCAGAGAGATGGCCTCATCTGTGCTATTGGAACCGGTCCCTGCCGTGACGGGGACTCGACGACGAACCACTTCTACCGTCAGCTCAATCACACGATTATGTTCCTCGTGTGACAGTGTGGCGGACTCTCCGGTAGTGCCACAAGGGACGATGCCGTTCGTGCCCTTGGCGATCTGCCACTCGATCAGATCGCCCAGGGCCCGCTCGTCGACTTTGCCCTTTCGAAAGGGTGTCACGATCGCGACATGAGAACCGGTAAACATAATGGCTCCTTCTCAAGGTACGGGAATCTGGAGGCAGCCCGCGCCTCGTCTTACTGCAAGAACGCCGGGATCGTCTCGCCCTTGACCAAATCCTCGTAGGTTTCACGCTCGCGGATGACATGGATGTCTCCGCCCTTGACCAGCACCTCCGGGACGCGCGGCCGAGAGTTGTAATTCGATGCCATGACGAACCCGTAGGCCCCCGCGCTCATCACGGCCATTAATTCACCAGGCTTCACGGCGGCCAGCAAGCGGTCCTTGGCCAGGAAATCTCCCGACTCACAGACCGGACCAACGATATCGACCTGCTGCTTGGCTCGATGACCGGCCTCTTCATTGACCGGCTTGATTTCATGATAGGCGCCATAGAGGCTGGGACGAATGAGATCATTCATCGCCGCATCGACGATGACAAAGCTCTTGGCCTCCCCTTCTTTCAAGTACAACGCCTTCGTCACGAGGATGCCGGCATTCCCGACGATGACACGCCCCGGCTCCATCACTAGCGTTAGACCCAGATCGGTGATGATCGGTAAAATCGCATCCGACAACTCTTGAGGCAACGGAGGCTTTTCCTCGGAATAGGTAATACCCAACCCGCCACCAATGTTCAGATACCGAATGTTGATTCCCTGTGCTTTCAGTGTTCCGATGAGCCCGACGACCTTCTTTAACGAATCGACGAACGGAGTCACCTCGGTGAGCTGAGACCCGATATGGGCATGAACCCCGACCACGTCGATATGGCTCAGCGAGGCAGCCGTCTTGTATTCTTGCAGTGCGCGGTCTGCGGCAATCCCGAACTTGCTCTTCTTCATCCCCGTCGAAATATAGGGATGCGTTTTGGGATCGACATCCGGATTGATCCGTAGGGCAATGCGGGCTTTCTTGCCGATGGACGCCGCAACCTCTTGGATCGCCTGCAGTTCAGCCGACGACTCGATATTGAACATCAGGATATCGGCCTTGAGGGCCTCACGGATTTCGTCGGCGGTTTTCCCGACTCCGGCAAAGACAATCTTGGAAGCCGGGACACCGGATTTCAGCGCGCGAAACAACTCGCCGCCTGAGACAATGTCGACGCCGCT
>CAYHNM010000299.1:0-2686 GCA_964357985.1 uncultured Nitrospira sp.
GCGCGGCGAAGCTGGAAGAGTCATTTGAGATTTCTCCGGCGACCGGGAAAGAGCGTGGTGCGGGCGGGCTTCGCCTTCTGAGTCTGGTGCCGAAGGGGCGTGAAATAGATCCAACGCGGCATGTGCAGCGGATTGTCGTGGAGGTGTTTCCGAAGACCTACTTTATTCGCACGGTGTGGCTGCATGAGATCAGCGGGAATGTGGCCACGTTCGAATTTTCGTCGTTGAAACCGAATCTCGGATTGGGGGAAGAGGTCTTCGAGTTCAAGGCACCGGCCGATGTCGAAGTGGTCAAAGCCCCGGTGTTGAATTAGCCAACTCCGGTACGTCCGGTTGAGAGCGTCGGGCGAGTGATGCGGGAGGCCTAGGGCGTAACATGCAAGCGACCAGCATAATGTCAGTGACGGAAGCCGTGGATCGGGCCGTTGCGGCGCTCGATTTCGACCGGTTGCACAAGACCTACTGGGAACAGAACGAGTTTCTTGTCATCAAGCAATTTCTTCCGCGGGCGTTTGTCGAATCGGCGTTCGTGCCGCAGGTAGAAGGGCTCAAGCCGCGCATCAACCGCAACTATATTCCCGGCCACAAGAAGGGCGGCAGCGTCAGCTACTATACGGTGCAGGAACAGGCCCCCTCGTTTCTCGACTTGTACCGATCGCCAGCGTATCGCAGCTTTCTGAGCCGGTTGGTGCATGCGAATCTGCTGTTGTGCCCGGACGACGACCCGCATTCCTGCGCGCTCTACTACTACACGGAGCCGGGCGACCACATCGGCTTTCATTATGATACGTCGTACTACAAGGGTGCGCGCTATACGATCTTGATGGGAATGGTCGACCGGTCCTCACACTGCAAGCTGGTGTGTGACCTGTTTAAGGATGATCCGGCGAAGGAAACACAGCACTTGGAACTCATCACTGAGCCAGGTGACATGGTGATCTTTAACGGCGACAAGCTCTGGCATGCAGTGACCCCCCTGGCGGAAGGTGAGGAGCGGGTTGCGCTGACGATGGAATATGTGACGAATCCGGAGATGGGCCGGTTCAAACGGCTCTACTCAAATCTGAAAGATTCGTTCGCGTATTTCGGGTTGAAGGCCGTGTTCAAGCGGGCCTTCTCAGGCCAGCGTACATCCTAATTTCCTGTTCAGCGAATCCCCCCGCCACATAATGGAACCGTAGAGACACTCAGCCACTCACGCGCTTTTCCTCGCTGGTTGTGGCAGGTTGCCCGTTGATTCTGCTGTGACTCGATGACGCGGGCCATTTCTTCGCCGAGATTGCTGCCTCTCTGCTAGATTGCCTGGATACCGGTTGCCGGATCAGGAGCGTCTTGGTTTGTCCTGCCCTCCGCCCTCCGCGCGGGCGCCCAGCTTTCAATTCCTGCTCGCGAGGGGGAAATGGGCCCCGATTCGCTTCCATCGTCGTGAGGGTCGCACGAAGGGCATCTTCCACAAGCCAGGCCAGTGTGGTGTGCGGCGTCCAGTAGGCGGCATCCCGCAGTTGATTGACCAGCTGCAATGGAAGCGTGATCGTCAGCCTGGTGGTCGGCCTGCGATGTGAGGAAACCTGCTGCGGGTCTTTTTGAGCTCGAGGCCGTTCTGACCTTGAGTTGTTCTCCATGGTCGATTCTGCCGGAGGATTGGTCATCAACATGGCAGCCCTTTCATGATGAAGGCGATACGTAAAGACTCATACCGAGTCTGTTTGAAACAATGGTCACAATAGGCCGTGCCTCCTTTCGGAGGCACGGCGCTCATGGCCATGGACGAAGGCACCAGCGTGCTTCTGGATGGGCACAATCCAAAAACAGCATCACCCTGCAGAGGGGAACCCTCAGAGACAAGGTGCGTAACTGGCGGCGTCGCGCCATGCCATATCTGATCGAATGGAGTGCTGAATGAAAAAGGCGTCATAGCAAAAAGGAACGATCCTTTCTTCGAATGTGCATCTGGGAGAGCAAGTACGTACTAGTGGTACAGCAATGGGCGTACCAGGCTGATCACATCACTCATTCGAGCGAATGAGTTCTAAGGCGTTGATTTTTTACGATGCAGAATTGAGGCGGCGATAATTCTGGGCGAGAGGAAATAATCGACGGCGAATCAATGTATCTGAAACAGTACGAGCGCTATCTGCTTTGATACAGCGTGCGAGCGAGAGGGAGGATGACGGGTTTACAGGTGAAGATGTTTCATCGCGGCAGCACAGAGGACGATGAAAAACCCCATCCAGAGAGCCGCCCGTTGATAGGGAATGACTTCATAGTCCTCGTCGTCTTCTGCTTCATCGTCAGACTTGAAGATGACAGTGTAGAGAAACAAGGTCATGAGACAGAGGACCAATCCAAGCTTGATGAAGAAAACGGTCAAGTACTTGGCATTGTGCTGAATGCCCAGTTGCGTCTGCGAGGTCATGACCTGATTGACGTAGTGCAGATTGATCCCGCCGGTGAACAGGAGCACCACTAACAGGATTCCGGCGATTTTCTTATAGTGCTGGTAAAACACATCACTGATGGGCTTGATCTGCTCCTTGGCAACCGCTTTCTTCAGGCCCGGGGTCACGGCCATGACGAGAAACGCCAGCCCTCCGATCCAAATGATGGCGGACAGCAGGTGGAACCAGTGATTGATGATCGGAATCAGAGTGTTCAGATCGGTGACGATGCTTTGGAGGGCGTCCAT
>CAYHNM010000300.1:0-2673 GCA_964357985.1 uncultured Nitrospira sp.
TGATACCCATCTGCTGGTTGTACTGATAGATTTCGCGCATCAGCCAATAGCCGGCGAAAGGCAACGGGAGAAGACCGAACACGCCGATGAAATTACCGACGTACCCCATCCAATCATAATGCTCGCGTTCCTCCGGGGTCCGCGCGGAGAGATATCGAATACCGGCATAGGCGCCGCAGATATAGCCTCCGAGCACGACGTTGGCGATCAGCCGGTGAATATTGACCGGCCACCACGTGGGATTACACGTTGCCGCCCAGGCCCGCGCCATATCCGAACCTTCAGCAATGACGACCGGACTCGCCTGGAACGTCGCCCAGGAGTTCGGGATGATCATGATGAAGAAGGCAAACACGTTCAGCAGGAAACCCAGGACCAAGTGGAAGACCTTGCTGCGGCCTTCCGACATGGCATCCCACCCGTACCAGTACATATAGAGCGTCGCGGTCTCGAGCAGGAAGAGCGCGCAATAAACCATGAACGAAGGAAAGAAGATATCGCTGAGATAGGCCATCAGCTTGGGATAGGCGCCGATGAGGATGAACAACAGGATGCCGCCGAACAGGGCGGTGGTCGAATAGGCGGAACTCAGGAGCTTGGTAAACTCTTTGGCCAGCTTGTCGTAGCGCTTCTCGCCGCTCTTCCAGCCGACCACTTCGCACAGCCAGGCGAAAATCGGCACGCCGAGCACAAAACCCGCGAGCAGGAGATGCAACTGCGCGACGATCCACACCAGATTCCGGCTGCCGATGCCGGGTACGTCTCGATAGGCTACGGCCGATGCACCGCCGGAATCCGCCGCCAACCCGACCGCCGGAGCGGCAAGCGCTCCCAGGGTCGCCACGAAGGCAGCCACTGCAGCAGGCGATTCGGTAAAGAACCGAATGAGCCGTTCAATCATTCCAGGCCGTTGCATCATGGATATCACCTCTCCGTCGCCCAGTCTTAGGGTGTTGCTGGAGCCTTCACCGGTGCCTTGGCATCAGCGGGCCTGGCCTTACCGGCCTTCCCCCTGTCTTTATCTTTATCTTTCGCTGCCTCTTCTTCAGCTTTCTGTTTTTCGATCGCCTCGACCTGCGCTGCAAGCTGAGCCACCTGCTTTTCAGCTTTATTGAGCGTATCAACGGGCTTATAGAGCGGCGCGGCTTTGACTTCAGGCTTCTTGCAGCATTCATGCGGATGTGGCGTACTGACCGGCAGGCCGGACCAAAACAGCATCGAAAGAACCAGCCCCACCAGCGTCGTGGCCGTCAGCATAAGCCCTTGATCGGCCGGCACGCGCATCAGATCCCACCGTGTCACCAACGCTTGATAGTCTCCCGATGCAGGCGCAGCACTCTGCGCCGCACTCCGGATCACACGCCCGACAAGAGAGACACCCAGCAACATCATGACGATCAGGACGGTCGTAGAGGCGCCACCCCAGAGGGTCAGCTCGATCCCGATTTTTTCAGCGACAGGGACCGCCTTCAGCATCTCTGTTTCAAAGAGACTATGCGACAATTCGATGGCGGTCTGCGTGGCGAAACTCACCACGATCCACAGAATCGGCATAAAGAGCGCGCCCACAAAGGCGGTCTTGAGCCACAATGATAATCCAAGTCCATCCGGCGGCTCTTTGCTGAGTTTTTCAAGGAACAACGTTCTCGCCACCACACCGGTCGCCCAAATATCGATGGGGATACAAATCAGGAAGAGCAGCGCAATCCCCGCGCCTTCCCCGAGATGAGGCTCAGCCACCATGGCGAGAATCGGCATGGCAAACACGGTCACGGGACTGGCGAGATACATCAGACACGCCAGGCCGATGCGGGCCTCAAAATGGATCAGGCCCAGCGCCAGGAATAGCAGACAAATTCCAACTTTGATTGGGAACCCGGTCCAACAGGTGGACCAGAGGACGTTCAATCCAAGCTTGACGGGGGACGGTAGTTCTCGCTCGGTCATAGTTTCATCTGGGGCGCGGTTCACGTCGCCCCGCTCAACTAGTCCAAAAATTCCCGGTTGATAATGGCGGCCACCGTAAAGAGCAGGATCATCGCCATCACGACAATCCAGCCGATCAGTGCGATGGGGCGCTTGAAAATATTCCGCTCCGGATCTTTGTCGATGAAGGGCAGCGCGGCCAGTAGGGCCATGAACGCGCCCGGCAATGCGATGGCGCCCAGGAACTGCCCGAACTCGCCGCCGAACATCTTCAGCCGCAACAATTGGAACAGGAACAGGAAGTACCACTCCGGCTCGGGATGATAGTCGCCCGGATCCGGCGTCGCTTCTTCGAGCAACACCACAGGCTCCCAGAAAGCCAGCGCGCAGATGGTGAAGAATACCGTGATCATCCCGACGATATCTTTCCAAATCTGGCGCGGGAAGAAGTAGTCGGTCTTCGCTTTGATCTCTTCCGGCGTGCCGCGGAACGGACCGGCAGGACCAGCCGCTCTGAACAAGAAAATATGCAAACCCGCCAGCCCCATCAAGGCGGCCGGCAAAATCATCACGTGGACGACAAAAAAGCGACTCAGCGTCATCTGTCCAGGAATCGCCCCGCCCTTGAGGAAGCGTGCCATGAAATCTCCGATGACCGGCGTCTTGTCCATGATTTCTACGCCGACCGTGGTCGCCCAATAGGCTCTCTGGTCCCACGGAAGTAGATAGCCGGTAAACCCGAAACCC
>CAYHNM010000301.1:0-2666 GCA_964357985.1 uncultured Nitrospira sp.
AGCGGGTCCGGTATCGGCCACCGTCCATGGTCGTGAAAGATATATCCCAGCATTATCACCAGTGGGGCGCGCGGCGATTCTGGTTTACCGAAGCGCAGTTCATCACCGGGAAAGAAGCCTATCCGCAATGCACGGAGATTCTGGAGCGGATTGTCAGTGAAAACCTGGAGATCGAATGGTCCGGCTATATCCGCACCTCTCTCATTACGCCCGAGCTGGCGAAGCTGATGGTGCGGTCTGGGGTCGGAGACCTGGAAGTGGCCATCACGTCCGGCTCTCAGGAGGTGCTGAACAACCTCCATATGGGGTTCAAGCTAGAACGCCTCTATGATGGATGCCGCTACCTGGCCGAAGCCGGATTCAAGGGCAAAGTCATCCTGAATTATTCGCTCAATTCCCCCAAAGAGACGGAAGAGACGCTCTTACAAAGCGTGGAGTCCTATAAGATCGTGGCCTCGATCCTGGGAGAAGAACGGGTATTCCCTCTGATGTTCTTCTTGGGAATCCAGCCGAATACCGACCTTGAACAGCGCCTGCTCGAAGAAGGCTACCTGTCGGCCGGCTATAACCCCTTGATGCTCACCCCGACCAGCATCCGGAAGCTGCTCTATAACCCGGCACCCCTCAACGGCTTTATTGCGAAAGCCTGTCTGAAAGCCTGGGAGCGGAAGGAGGGCAGCCGCGATCCCCGAAAATGGACCGGCTCCCTCTCTCAAACAGCCTCCGCAGACACCACGGATCAATCCGGCCAATATGCCGACAAGAGCCTTCTCAAGGGGATCGAAGGAAACTCCGGCCGGGATGCTTTGCTCTCCCTGGAAGAGATTCTCAAATCGCGCAAGACCTCGTTTTCTTCTGTGACATCTTCCTCCAAATCCTCCGTGACGCCCGTTTCCTAAACTCATCGCTCGCGAGGCGTTTGACTCCGGATCTTCGCCTTGCATTCCAGATTGGCCCAATGCTATTATCCGACCTCTTTTATGCCGGGGATCTCAGGCAACCGTTTGGTTTTTCTCACAATTATGACGGTTCTCCCCGACAAAAAGAGGCCTTGGAGGAGGCGTCTCAATGTATAAGACCATCTATATCCCGGTCGATAATTCCGACCATTCCAATACAGCGGTCGACGTGGGCGTCGAGTTCGCGAAGACCTTCGGGTCCAAGATTGTCGGCAGCCACGTCTACGCGGCGAAGATGCACGACAAGCGCTTCAAGCAAATGGAAGCGGGACTGCCTGAGGAGTATCACGATGAAAAGGAACTGGACCGCCAGCGGCAGATCCACGATTCGCTGATCACGCGCGGGCTCCAGATCATCACGGACTCCTATCTCGACTACGTCGACAAGAAGTGCAACGAGTCCAACCTCCCGATTGAACGAAAATCCCTCGAGGGGCGCAATTGGAAGGTGCTGGTCGAAGATATCAATACCAACGCCTACGATCTGGTCATTATGGGCGCGCTGGGCGTCGGCGCGGTGAAAGACAGCGTGATCGGCAGCAATACCGAGCGCGTGATCCGCCGCATCCGCAACTCGGACATGTTCATCATCAAGAACACCGAGCCGATGAACAACGGCAAGATCGTGGTGGCCGTCGACGGCAGCCCCTATTCATTCGGTGGATTGATGACGGGCCTGGCCCTTGGCAAAGCCTTCAATCGTCCGGTTGAAGCCATTGCGGCGTTCGATCCCTATTTCCACTATGCCGCCTTCCACAGCATCTCGGGCGTATTGAACGAAGAGGCCGGCAAGGTCTTCCGCTTTAAAGAACAGGAAAAGCTCCACGAAGAAATTATCGACAGCGGTCTGGCCAAGATTTATCAGTCGCACCTCGATATTTCCCGCGAAATTGCCCAGGCCGAGAAAACCGACGTCAAGACGACGCTCCTCGACGGCAAGGCGTTTGAAAAGATCATCCAGTATGTCCGCAAAGATGTCCCCTGGCTGCTGATCGTCGGTCGCATCGGCGTCCATAGCGATGAAGACATGGATATCGGCAGCAACACGGAAAATCTCTTGCGCAGCGCTCCGTGCAACGTCCTGGTGTCCAATCGCAAGTACGTGCCGCCGATCGATACCCAGGCCGAGTACACCATCGCCTGGACGGAAGAATCCCTCCGCCGCATGGAAAAGATCCCGATCTTCGCCCGTGGCGTCGCCAAAACGGCCATTCACCGTTACGCCATTGAAAAAGGCCACACAATCATCAGCAACACCGTGATCGATGCCGCGGTCGGCCACATTCTCCCTAAAGGCGCGATGGATGCGATGCGCGCGTTGGGCGGCAACCTTGAAGTGGCCGGCATCGATCGCGACAAGATGCAGGCGGACGATTCGGTCGCCAAAGATCTCATGGGGAACACCCTGAGCGGCATGATGACCGGCATCGTCGAAGAAAAGCCGAAGAACTCGGTCGGAACCCAGGCCTATCTCGACCGCATGAGCCAGAATTACTTTGTGTGCGACGGCTGCGGCTATATCGGAAAGGGCGCCACGCCCGTGAAATGTCCGGTCTGCTCCGCCGACGGCGATAAGTTCAAGCTAGTCGATAAGCAGATTTTCGAGGCGGCCGCCAAAGCCGAGGGTGAACTGGAAACCGATCTGGCCTATGACGATGTCCCCATGCAATGGACGAAAGACGCCAAGGAGGCGATTCGCGCGGTTCC
>CAYHNM010000302.1:0-2659 GCA_964357985.1 uncultured Nitrospira sp.
CACGCCTGGAACAAATGCCATGCTCGGTAAAAAACTTGTTGATGCGGATGGAAGAAGCAGGCGCGGGCTGAACGTCGCGCGTCATCATGGCGAACGCCTTAATGAACCCGGCGGCCGGTTTTGATCCGGCCGAGCATGCGATAAATCAAGCGGGCAATGGCAAATTGCGGGGCGACAAACCCTTCGATCGGAGCGATCTCACTGATATCCATGCCGACAATCCCCGGACCGTTAGCCAAGGCCGTGACCAGGTGCAGCGTATCGTACCAGCCAAGGCCGCCCGGTTCAGGCGTGCCCAGGGCAGGAATAATGGCGCTATCCAACCCGTCGCAATCGAACGTCAGATACACAGGTCCGGTACAGGCCGCCACAACTTCAGGCACCCACCGTGCCGCTCGGCCCTCATAGGGACCGGATGGATCGAGGATCGACGCGGCAAAGAACGTGGAGATGCTCTTGGTCGTCTTGATCCGTTGGATTTCCTCCGGACAGATCGACCGGATTCCAACTTGGACAAGCCGATGCCCATCGTCCACCACTCGCGCCATCACACTGGCGTGGCTGAACGGATTTCCCCCATAGGCCTGGCGCAAATCGCCATGCGCGTCGATTTGCACCACGCATAGATCGGGATAACGTGTCGCATGTGCCCGGATTGCCCCGAGCGCGCCCGTATGTTCGCCTGTGAGGGTCACGAGAAATCGCCCGGTCCCGACATGCGGGGCGACAAATGACTGAATCGCGTCAACCGCCTGCCCGTCCACGCGCCCCTGAAGATCGAGCGTGGTCGCGGTCGCGATGCCGCCCCATTCACGGAACGGCTCGCATCCGAGCTGCTCATCGTAAAACTCCACCTGAGCGGACGCCTCAAGAATGGCCGAAGGACCGCGGTCTGATCCAAGAATATAGCTGGACGTGTGTTCGTACGGAGCCGGCAGGACATAGACGCCCGCCTGGTCAGGATGACACCAGGGCTCATCGATCCCCAGGAAGTTGTGGTCTTGGCCTTCCCACCCAGCAGGAAGTGTCATACCTGGTCCACCATAGAGGCTGGCGTGCTGCGGGACAACGTGCTCACGCTGATTAGCGGCGAGAGCGCTTGGGGATATTTTCTTCGGGAATAAAGACGGCCAATGCAATGACCGTCGTCCATCTGTCAGGCTTGCCGACCGCCGACTGGGTGATATTCAATGTGCGTACGATTTGTCCGGCCATCTTGAAGACCTGCTCGCGCTCTTTCCAGGCGATATTCGGATCGAACTCGACCCCCAACGTGGTGGCCAGCATTTGTGCGGCGAGATCTTCGGTATATTCGCCGGTCTCCTCATCGGTTTCGCCGTGGGCATGGTGCTCGGAGAGATAGCCGTAGGTCTGACGATCGGTTGGAATGGCGAGTCCGATGGATGCGGACACGAGGCGGTTGCGTTCATTGGTCTCCGATCGGGCCATGACGCAGAAGGTGATTTCACCGGGGTTCAGCAGTTTTTCACCCCGCTTGCGCGGAATAATTTTGCAATTCGGCGGAAGAATCGACGAGACCGTCACAAGATTGCAGTAGGCCACACCGGCACTGCGGAGGGCTTGTTCAAAAGAAGCCAGCTTCTCCTTATGAACTCCCACTCCTCGCGTCAGAAACATCTGTGTAGGTACCATCGTCGTCGTCTCCCTTGTCTATCCGCAGGCTGACCGCGCTACATTGACGAAAAGTTGTATTGGGCCGCTGTTGTACCAAGATTGTCCGGGGTTCGCAATATCCTCACAGGATTATTCTACGATCCCCCGACCGGTTCTTTCAGATTCAGAACCAACAACCGCGGCTCGGTCATATCCTCAATAGCCGCTCGCACGCCTTCTCTCCCCAACCCGGAATCCTTTACTCCCCCATAAGGCATATGATCCGCTCGAAACGTGGGAATCTCGTTGGCTAACACGGCGCCCACTTCTAAATGCCGAAAAGCGTGAAAGACCTTATTGATATCCTGTGTGAATACACCGGCCTGCAATCCGTAGTCGGATTGATTCAATGCCGCGATGGCATCGCTGAACTGCCGATAGGACGATACCGTGACCACAGGGCCGAATACTTCCTGGCAGGACACTTTCATTTCCGGCTTCACATTCGTGAGCACCGTGGCTTCCAAGACCGTTCCCAGGCGCTTTCCACCGAGCAACACCCGGGCTCCTTGTGACACGGCCTCTTCAATCCATCTCTCGACGCGCTGCGTGGCCCCAGGATCAATCAACGGACCAACAGTCGTCGTCTCATCCGTCGGATCACCGGCTTTCAGCCTGGCGACTTGCAGCAGCAGTTTGGTCGTAAACGTATCGGCCACCGAATGATGCACGAGGATGCGCTGGACCGAAATGCACGTTTGCCCGGCATAGCCAAACCCGCCGCTGGCGCACCGTTTGGCAGCCAGATCAAGATCGGCATCCGGCTCGATGATCACGCCGGCATTGCCCCCGAGTTCGAGCGTCACCTTCTTCTTGCCGCACTTGGCTTTCAGCATCCACCCGACCGGTGCACTGCCCGTAAAACTCAGCAACTTGAAGCGGGAATCAATCACCATCCGTTCCGCGAGCGCATTGTCACAAGGCACCACGTTCAGCCCGCCTGCAGGGAGTCCGGCCTCTAAAGCCACTTCGCCCAGGAGTAACG
>CAYHNM010000303.1:0-2641 GCA_964357985.1 uncultured Nitrospira sp.
CGGTGCTGATGCGAACGGTTTCATACCGCAAGATGGCGCAAAAGCATTCCCCTGCTTGCTCGAATTCAACGGGACGGCTGAATCCCCGCTCTCGATGGTCCAGCCCTGCGAGCTGATGCTTATCGAGGCCGCCTGTTCCCATATCCTCCAGCGCCTTACTCCAATGCGCGAAACACGGCGACGAGGTCGCTCAGCGCTAGAGTTTTGCTCTTGAGAATGGTCCGTTCGGCTTGTATGGCTTCGCGGGATTTCGCATCTGCCGCGCCGGATTTCAAACAGGCCGCGCCCAGTGCCAGGATGCGGTCGCATTCCTCTCCGAGTTTCTTTTTGACGACGGGATTCACGGAGAGGATCTCCATGAGCTGGTGGCGTGTCTCTGTCAGGTGGGCCTGCAGTTCCGAGTCCGGATAACTCTTGCGGGCGGCTTCATCGAAGCAGCGGTCGAGGTATTGGGCTAGAAACACATAGAGCCGCACCAGGGCCGCGGTGATCTCGGTCTGATCTTTTGTGGTGGTCGCCATCGTGCTCTCTTTCTGTGTCAGAGAATTATGCGAGGACCTTGATGTCGTCGCCCTCGACTTTGACTTGATACACTTCGACTTTTGCCGCAGGGTTCTTCACGCATTCTCCCGTTGTGACATTGAACTGCCAGCCGTGCCAGGGGCAGGACACGACGCTGCCCTCGACGTCCCCTTCACCCAACGGCCCGCCACGATGCACGCAGGTATTGTCGATCGCGTGAAAGGTGCCATCGACATTGAAGACCGCCAGGGTCTTGCCGTTGATTTCCGCGACGATGGCATGCCCCGGTTTCACATCTGCCGTGCCCGCGACCCGTACGAAATCTCCCATTGCCGTTCCTCCGCTGTGAGCCGTCCTGTTAGCTATTGGTAAATGGTTGCTTGATCTTTTTCAGCAGACTGTCGATGGACGAGCCGCTCTTTTCCGTCCCGCCCAAGGCCCCGATGATCTTTTGGGCAATGTCCTGAAACGCGGCCGCCTGGGGAGAGGCGGGATTACCCACCACGATGGGATGGCCTGAATCGCCTCCATCGCGAATCGCCGGATCGATGGGGATGCGCCCGAGGAAGGGAATGCCCAGTTTCTCCGCGGCCCGCTCCCCGCCGCCATGCGAGAAAATGTCGGTGCGCTCGCCGCAATGGCCGCAGACGAACGAACTCATGTTTTCAACGATGCCGAGCAGCGGGACGTTCACTTTCTGAAACATGGCCATACCCTTGCGGACATCGTAGAGGGCCACTTCCTGCGGAGTGGTCACCGTAATGGCACCGGCCAACGGCACCATTTGCGAGATCGAGAGTTGGACATCTCCGGTGCCGGGAGGTAAGTCGAGCAGTAAGTAATCCAGCTCGCCCCATAACACGTCGCGGAAAAACGCCTGCAGATATTGATGGACCATCGGGCCCCGCCACACGAGCGGCGCTTCTTCCGGCACCAGGTAGGCCATTGAGATCAGCTTGACGCCGTAGTTTTCAACGGGGACGATCTTGCCGTCTTTTTGCTCAGGCCCCTTTGAACTGCCCATCATCATGGGGATGTTGGGACCATACAGGTCTGCATCCATCAGGCCGACCTTTGCGCCCGTCAGAGCCAACGCGCAGGCCAGATTGGATGCGACCGTCGATTTGCCGACGCCGCCTTTGCCGCTGCTGACGGCAATGACATGCTTCACGCCGGGAATAAAATTCTCTTTCGCCGGGGTCGGCGGTGCTTCGTGGGAATGATCGTCTGCCATGGGTCGGTCCTCCGCTGTATCGATGGTTCGGCTCGCAAGACTGCTGTTGCGGCCGAGAGACACGTGCTCACAGTTCTATGGCCATCATAAGCGATGCGCTGGGGGAAAGGAAATGGGCCAGTCGGACCATAGGCGGCTATGGCCCGACTGGGGAAGCTGAAGAAGAGTCTAGAACACCGTGGGATCGAGCCGACGCAGATTGGTCGCTAATCCGAACAGCGACAACGTGTAGATGATCCACTTCGAGGGGTCAAAGTTATACCACTTGGGTCCGTTGCGGTAGTCGCGCGCATAGGTGTGATGGTAGTTGTGATAGCCTTCGCCGAAGCTCACGAAGGAGATCAGCCAACTGTCGCGGCTGCTGTCCTGCGTCCCATGCGGCTGACTGCCGATCATGTGGCAGAGGGAATTGATCGTGAACGTGGAGTTCAGCACCATGAACATACGAAAGAGTCCGCCGAGCAGCAGCGCGCTGACGCCACCCATCCAGCCTTGATGCCACCACACGCCGAGGGCAAAGGGGATGGCCAATCCGGATACCACGATCACCCAATAGTAGCGGTGTTGCCAGAGGATGACGGGGTCGCGGCGCAGCCGGATTTCGTACTTGTCGGTGCGATGGGGGGTTTCGTAAAAGAGCCAGCCGCAGTGGCTGTGCCAGAAGCCTCTGCTGGCATTGTAGGGATCTTCATCCGTATCCGTGCGAGCGTGATGGCGAATGTGGTCGGCACACCAGATGAGTGCCGAGTTTTGCAGCGCCCATCCCCCGGCAACCAGTGCGCAACGCTTGACCCAGTCAGGGCATTCGAAACTTTGATGGGAGACCAGGCGGTGGTACCCGACGGTGATCCCCATGCCGGTCACGACATACATGACGAAGGAGAG
>CAYHNM010000304.1:0-2637 GCA_964357985.1 uncultured Nitrospira sp.
CTTTGACACCCCAAAAGTCTCTATGCTAATGTCCGCGAAACTGTTGGGGTTCTAGTCACTTTCTATCCACTTTTCCAGGGAACAACGCATGAGCGCACAGGGTAAGCAGGTGATCATTGTGGCCGGAGCCGGACCAGCCGGAATGGCCGCTGCAAATATGCTGGCGAAGGCCGGCCATGACGTCATCATACTCAACCGCGACATCAAGTTCGGCGGACTGGCAGAATACGGGATATTCCCGGCCAAGCTAAAATTGCGCGGCGGGCTCAAGAAGCAATACTGGGAGATGCTGGAGCAACCGAACGTGCACTACTTCGGCAACGTTTCCATCGGCAAGGGGAAAGACCTGACCGTGGAAGACGTTCGCGCTCTCGGCGCCAGCGCCGTCGTGTTTGCGATCGGCGCACAAGGCACCAAGGCGATCGGCGTAGAAGGGGATTCGGCGCAAGGCGTGTTCCATGCGAAAGACGTGGTCTACCACTTTAATCGCTTGCCCGGATTCGGCGATCGGCCATTCGACATGGGCAGGCATGTGGCGGTGATCGGTGTCGGCAACGTGATGGCCGATATCGCTCATTGGTTAGTTCGATATAAAAAAGTGGACCGTGTCACGGCAATTGCGCGCCGTGGCCCGCTGGAGCGAAAATATGACGCAAAAGAGGTTCGACCAATTTGTGCCAACATGGATCTCGACGGATTAGCTACAGAATTCGCACGCATTAAGGATCGTCTTGCTGCGGTAGGCCAGAATGCGGACGAAGTCTTAAAAGGGATGACTGACGAATTTACGAAGTGTGAACCCGCAATCAGCGAAACCAAAATGGGATTCAAGTTTCTCGCCTCCCCCAAGCGCATCCTGGTCGACGGCAACAATCGGGTGCGCGGGTTGGAGATGGAAGACAACAAGCTGGAGCCCAAGGGAACCGACACTGCCGCAGTCGGACTCAAGCAGTATTACGAATTCCCCTGCGACGCCGTCGTCTTCGCCGTGGGCGATACGATCGACGAGACGGTGGGGCTCCCCTATAAAAACGGACTCTTTGTCACGAATCCCAACAAGACGAACAACGATCCCGACGATGCGCTCTTCCAGGCCTATGAGGAAACGACCGGCAAACCGGTGGATGGAGTGTTCCTCACCGGATGGGCGCGCAAGGCCAGTGAAGGACTGGTCGGTGTGGCCAAGCGGGACGGGGAGTGGTGCGCGGAAGTGGTAACTCGTTATCTGGAAACCAAGAACCCTGGCCAGCCGGTCGCAGCGAAGGCCGTCACAGATAAGCTCACGGGCCTGCTGAAAGAAAGAAAGAGCCGTCCGGTGAACCTCGCCGGACTTAAAGCGCTCGACGCCGCGGAGAAAGCGCATAGCGGCGCGACAGACTGTATCGGGGAATTCAAGTACGCCACCAACCAAGAGATGCTCAACTTGATTGACCGGCATTCGCACTAGACAAACTCACGGGGAGACGGCTCAACCGTCTCCCCACTTCAGTTTCTCCCGCAGCACTTCATAATATCGCGTCTCCGGAAACCGGATCAGTCTCGTGCGGTATTCTGAGACTTTGACCTCAATCGTATCGCCTTGCGAAATAGCCACGCCGACCTGGCCATCCATGGTGGCCATCGCTCCGTCATCCTTACTGGTCAACGTCACTTCAATTTCCGCTTCAGCCGGGACAATCAGCGGACGATGGGTGAGTGTGTGGGGACAGATCGGTGTCAGCACCAGCGACTGGACTGCCGGCGCCAAGATCGGGCCGCCGGCCGAAAGAGAGTAGGCCGTCGATCCCGTAGGGGTGCTGATGATCAATCCGTCGCCGCGCAGATTCGTCACGAACTCGCCCTGGATTGCGATTTTCAGCTCGATCATTCTCGCCAAGGTGCCCTTGCTGATCACGACATCGTTGAGGACGGCCCCCTGCGTCACCGTTTCTCCATGCCGATGCACATGGGTCTTGAGCATGAGTCGTTCATCCAGGACAAAGTCGTTGGCAAAGACTCGATCGAGCGAAGGATACAGATTCTCCAAGCGGACTTCGGTGAGAAACCCCAGCCCGCCCATGTTGACCCCGAGAATCGGAATGCCTCGCTCGCCGGCGAGACGCGCCGCATTCAGCATCGTCCCATCACCACCCAACACCAACAGCACATCGGCCTGACTGGCCAATTGTGTTTTCTGAATTCCCCCGGTCTCGCCAAGCAAAGCAGCGGAAGTCGTATCCAAGAGCGCAACGATGTTCTTCGCCCGCAGCCAAGCCACCACGCTCTGCAGCGTTTCCTTCACCTCTGGAAATTT
This sequence comes from uncultured Nitrospira sp., assembly GCA_964357985.1. Classification (GTDB taxonomy): domain Bacteria; phylum Nitrospirota; class Nitrospiria; order Nitrospirales; family Nitrospiraceae; genus Nitrospira_D. The sequence goes on from CAYHNM010000304.1 coordinate 2,294, forward strand.
CGGCTTTGTGAGAATGCCGATGCTCTTACGTTGCATAGAAATACCGGCGTGCCTTCTTAGTGGATCGATGAAAGGTGCGGGATTGTATCGAGACGGTTCTCAGACTGTCAACGCAACTTCACCGAGCACTGCTGCAGTAACGATGACAACGCTGCATCCGAGCGCCAGTTCTTTTCGTTGTAGGATTCGCGTGCAATCTTGACACTCGAAAAGGCGGTAGTTAGAATTAGGCCAAGGTTTTCCATAGGTTTGCATCACCGCGACCACTACGAGTCTATTACCAGACCAGAAGGAGGCAGGATGTTCGAACGATTCACGGACAAGGGTCGGAAGATCATCATCCT
>CAYHNM010000305.1:0-2631 GCA_964357985.1 uncultured Nitrospira sp.
GCTGTCTTCCCGCCGGAGCCAGCGATAGGCTTCGAGGGCTTCGGCGATCCGGCCGAGCGATTCGAGGGTGCGGCCGAGCACATAGAGGATCTGCACGATGTCTTTGGTCGACGCGCCGGGTGACTTGAGGGCGTTGCGAAAGGCCGTGACCGCGTCTTCGTATCGATCGCAGGACTTCTGCGAGAGTCCGATTTGGGCGTAGGCTTTGAGGGCGAGAGCGGGATCGCTCGTGGCCTTTTCGAATTGCTCGATCGCCTGCTTGAAGAGACCGGCTTTCCGCAACGCGAGGCCCCGTTCGTACGCTTCGGCGGCGCGGTCGTTGAGGGATGATTCAGGAACGTCTGACTCAGACATGCGGACACAACTCCTTTAGTCACAACTGTTGAACTACACTGGAATCAGCAAGACCCAGACCATGATGGCCGTGTAAACATATCTAATGTATCAATAGATTAGGATTTGGCAAATTCAGGCCAGCGGTCCAGGTGACGCTCGATGTACACTCGGTTATTCGTAAAGCGGGGTTCCTACCCCCATAATTCCTCTTACGCTAGGATGACCTGCTTCTCTACAACTCGACAAAAGTATTGCCTGTCGATCGTCCGATGCGTAGTATGGACGGACACTCGCTTATCTGGAAGACACAGACCGGCATGGATATTCTCGGCGATCAACCGTTACGGCGACTGACCATTGGCGCTTATCTTGCTGTGGGCGCATTGCTCATTGCGCATGGCGTCAATGCGTTTGTGGCCGCGGCGTTAGCTCTCCCTCCGGCGAAGGGCGCGGCGCCTCAACCGGCTCATACGGCTGTTCCGGTAACGTTTGTGCCGCAGCAATGGGTGGATCAAATTCAGTCGAGCGGGCTCTTTCTGTTGCCCGCTGCCCCGCTGGGAATGATCGGCGTGCCGGGGACCGCTTCGCAAGCGCCGGTACGGGCGGCTTTGGGCGTGGCGAATAAGCTGCGCCTCTTAGGCGTCGTGTTAGGAAGCGAGCGCGGTGTGTTCGCGATCGTCGAGGAATTGGCTACGAAGCGGCAGGTGCTCTACCGGTTGCACGATCAGATACCGGATTTGGGAGAGGTCAGCGCCATTCGCCGGGACGGCCTGGTGATTCGGAGCGGCGACCAGGAGGAGTTGCTGGAACTCTCCACGGCCGACAAACCGCCGGCTCCGGTGGTGACGGCCGGCGCTCCTGTTACAGCGGCGCCCGGGATCCCGATTAAAAAAGTGATCGATCGACGGGAGGTCGAAGCGGCGATGGCCGACTTGCCGAAACTGCTGTCTCAGGCCCGTGCCGTGCCTTTCATGGTCAATGGCGCCCCCAACGGGTATCGCATGGACTACATCGCTCCTGCCAGTTTCTATGAGAAGATCGGCATCCAATATGGGGATGTGTTGCAGCGGGTCAACGGTGTGGATGTGCGTGATCCTTCCACGATGCTCAGTCTGTTCCAACAATTGAAAAATGAACGGACGGTGAAAGTCGATATGGTTCGCAACAACCAGAAGACCACCATGACCTTCGAGCTCCGATAAGTCGCTCCCTCACTCCTCGGGGCATATTCCTGGCTCGTTGCATCTCTTCACGAACACCGGTCTTTCAGTTGTGAGCGTTCGCGCGGGGCCTTAGGGTTAACCCGGGATCTCACCCGCGGTTGTTCTTCCATATCTTTCCTTGGTTGCCGGTAAAGAAGTCACTGGATCGACTCCGGAGATGTCCTTGTTTTACTTGTGGTTCAGCGAAGAAACTTGGAATTGAGCTTCAAGACGGTTAGTCTAAGGTCTTGGTCTTCCTATAATGGTGAGATGGGGCACGGAGCACTGTGAGCGAATCCGAACAGCAAGTCACCTTCGGCAGGCCGCTTCTCGGGCGGATTCTCGGAGAGAAGTTTAATCTCCTGGATTCCAAACTCGACGAGGCGTTGGCCTATCAGCGTGAGAAAGGCGGCCGCCTCGGCGAAGCCCTCCTCCATTTGCGGGTGCTTCGAGAAGAAGAATTGCTGGAAGCCTTGGCCCAACAGTTTGAGCTGGCGTGGTTGCCGCATCTGGAAGTCTCCCATATCGATCATGAGCTGATTAAGCGAGTCCCCATCAGCTTTGCCCGCCGCTACCGGATTTTGCCGCTGCGCCATGAAGACGGGGCCGTCGTCGTCGCGACGACCGACCCGCTTGAGACCGTGGCGTTGGACGATCTGCGCCTCTTGTTGGGGAAACCGATCCGACCGGTGCTGACCACAGGACTCGCCCTCTTGGCCTGCTTGAACCGCGTCTATGACGAGGCGGCCAGTCCCGCCGGGGCTGAACAGGTCATGGAGGATATGGCGGCGGCTGAAAACCTCGATCAACTGGCGCATGAGCTGGATGAGCCACAAGATCTGCTCGATGCGACCGACGAGGCTCCGATTATTCGCCTGGTCAACTCGGTCTTGTTTCAGGCCGTTCGTCAGCGGGCCAGCGACATCCACTTCGAATCATTCGAACGCGGCCTCGTGGTCCGGTACCGGATCGACGGCGTGCTCTATCCCGTGCTGACCCCGCCGAAACGATTGCAGTCCAGCATCATCGCCCGCCTGAAGATCATGGCGGGGCTGAATATCGCGGAAAAGCGCCTGCCGCAAGACGGCCGCTT
>CAYHNM010000306.1:0-2612 GCA_964357985.1 uncultured Nitrospira sp.
TTCAACAGCGGTCGCTGCATAACAAAGAAGGGCTCCTTCGGACCAAGTCCGGCGAGCTTCGCACAATCATGATATCCGTCGACCGAATACAAGTGAAGGCAACGCCCTGTCTCATCTATGTGGCCCATGACATCACGGAACGCAAGCAGGCGGAAATCACGCAAGCACGACAATACGAGGCACTGCAGGCGATTTTTCGCATGACCGTCGCCCTGTCCCGCGCCTCTTCGCTGGAGGAACTCTACGAACAGGGGATCGATGGCGTGCAGCGGGCGCTCAAGGTGGATCGGGCCTCCATTCTCCTCTTCGACGAGGACGGCGTCATGCGGTTCAAGGCGTCCCGGGGTCTCTCGGAAGAGTATAAGATGGCCGTGGAGGGCCATTCGCCATGGTCGCGCGAGACGGTCAATCCTCAACCGATGCTGGTCGAAGATGTGGTTGCTGACCCGTCCGTCGCTCCATACCGCGCGATTTTCGTTGGGGAAGGGATTGCGGCGCTGGGGTTCATTCCCCTAGTCTCCTCTGAAGGACTATTGGGGAAATTCATGCTCTATTACGACACCCCGCATCAGTTTACGGAGGAAGAGATTCAGATCGCGCAGACGATCGCCAGCCACGTCGCGCTCATGATTCAACGCAAGCGGGCAGTGGCAAGGCTACGGCATAGCGAACGCCAGCTGCGGACTGTGCTCGATTCGTTGCCGATCGGCGTCTGGTTTACCGATCGAACCGGCAAAACCCTCCTCGCCAATCCGGCGGCCAAGCAGATCTGGTCGAACATCAAGCACGTCGGGTTGCAGACCCAAGACAATCCATCCGGCTGGTGGGAGACGCTTGAACCGGTCAACGAACCCCATCGCTGGGCCTTGGGCCACGCGCTGACCACGGGAAAGCCCTCGCTCAATGAGACCTTGGATCTGGAAGGTCTCGATGGCGGGAAAACAACGATTCGCAATACGACCGTCCCGGTCAGAGACGAGTCCGGAACTGTGTTAGGCGCGGTGATCCTGAACGAAGACCTGACCGAAATCCGCCGCGTCCAAGAAGCGCTGAAGCTCACCCAGTTCTCCGTCGATCATGCCGTCGAGGGATTTTTCTGGATTGGTCCCGATGCCAGAATCCTTCACGTCAACGACGCAGCCTGCCGAATGTTGGAGTATTCTCGTGATGAACTGATGGCCATGACGGTGCACGATATTGACCCGCATTTTCCGCCGGAACTCTGGCCGGCCCACTGGGAGGAGCTGAAGCAGAAAGGATCCGTGGCGCTCGAGTCGAAACAGTGGTCGAAAACCGGTCGCGTCCTGGACATGGAGATCACCGTCAGCTACCTCCGGTACACGGGCCGAGAATATCACTGCGCGATTATGCGGGACATCGGAGAGCGCAAGAAGGCAGAGCAGGCGTTGCGCGAGAGCGAGGACCGGTTACAGCGCGCCCTTGAGGCCAGCGGCGCCGGAACCTGGCGGGTGGATCTCCATACCGGATTGGATACGCGCGACACGGGATTGAATCGGCTGCTCGGACTTCCCGCCGAAACCACCGTGCAACCGGTGGACGAGTGGTTCACATTCCTCCACCCGGATGATCGGTCAGCCATGGAGGCCGCCTGGCAGAGCGCGTCTATCAACGGCCTGTATGAAGTTGAGCACCGGCTGATCCGACGCGACGGAGCTATTCGCTGGGTCTATGACCGGGGCCGTTTCGTGCGTGACGAGGTGGGACAACCGCTGTATGCTACCGGAGCGGTGATCGACATCACCGAACGCAAGCGTGTTGAAGAAACGCTTCGTCAACACGAGCGCGATCTGCGGGCCGCCATCGACGAACGCGAGCGGATCAGCCAAGACCTCCATGACGGTATCTTACAGTCGCTGTACGCGATTGGACTGGGACTGGAAGCGTGTAAGTCTCTTCAGCAGCAGCAGCAGCAGCAGCAGTGCAAGAAAACTGCCAAAGCCATCACCCAGGCCCTTGACCAAGCGGTCGGCCAACTGAATACCGTCATGGGCGAGGTCCGGAACTTCATTGCCGGGCTGGACTCCGATATCCTTCAAAGCGGGAAGTTTTCGATCGCCCTGCGCGCCATGATCCAGATGCTCGTCGCCAACCACCCGATGCGCTGTCACCTCGCCATCGATGAGACCGCGGTGTGCCGCCTCTCGACCGAGCAGGCGTTGCATATGATGAATATCGTCCGTGAAGCGATCAGCAATAGCCTCCGCCACGGACATGCGACCAAGGCGACGGTTTCGCTCAAACCCTTGGCTCATTCGATTCGTCTCACGATCCGCGACAACGGAGAGGGTTTTGAGCCTGCTGATGCGCATGGCCTGGGGCATGGATTATCCAACATGCGCGCGCGAGCCAAGAAAATGGGCGGCCATTTCACCATCCAATCCTCCCCGGACCGCGGCACTCGAGTCACCATCGACCTTCCGCAGGAGACCTGCCATGACCACGTTGAAAACCAAACCGATTCGACTGCTGCTCGTCGATGACCACGAAGTCGTTCGGGTGGGACTAAAGACCGTCCTCGCCCACCAGGACCGCATTACCGTCGTCGGGGAATCCTCGACCGTCGCCGATGCGGTTCGGGATGCGGCACGGCT
>CAYHNM010000307.1:0-2586 GCA_964357985.1 uncultured Nitrospira sp.
CGGCGCTCACCGCTTGCGGCTGCGGTCCGTGGTGGATGCCCTGCGGGTGCAGCGTCAACATGCCCGGTTGAATCCCCGCCCGGCTGAAGAAATCTCCCTGATGGTAGAAGAGAACTTCATCGTAATCCGTATTGCGATGATAGAACGGAACATGGAGCGCCTCAGGATCGCTTTCCAATGGCCTCGGCGCAAAAGTGGAAATGAGGCATCCGCCTGCCTGAAACGTCGCGTGCACGCTCGGCGGCAAATGATAGCGGGGACTCGTCACCGGCCGGAAATCCCGCACGTTCAGCTTCGCAACCCAGAGATCTCCCTTCCACCCGACCACATCCATGGGATAGAACGGATACACTACCCGCGTCGTCTCCCCTTGTCGCTTGATGTGGACTTCCCATTCCCGGTCTTCGACCTCTGCCGATTCCACGAGACCAAGCTCCGGCGCGACGAGAATACCTTTGTCGAACAGGGCATGCTGGCCGAGCGGTCCGCGATCCGGCACGACGATTCGTTCGGACGTTTCCACGATGAGGAACAGGGAAGGGCCGGCATCGACGTGGGTACGATAGGTCGTCCCTTTGGGGATCACCACGTAATCGCCCGGCTCGTACGACAGAGTTCCAAAGTCTGTCTCAAACGTCCCGGTCCCCTCATGTACAAAATACACTTCGTCCCCGTCCGCGTTCCGAACGAAATGGGGCATCGTCCCCGTAGAGGAGAAGACATACAGCCTTACATCCCGGCTTTGCATCATGAGAACCGGCTTCGCAGCAGCGGATGGGGCGATGGTCAATGGTATCTGAGTGCAGTCGAAGGCTCGCGGCTTCAGCGGTCCCTCAATCTTCACCCAACCTGTCGGGGGATGCGTTCGGTACAAATGCGATACCGGGCCGGCGAATCCGTCTCGCCCATGCTCATCCTCACAGAGTCCTTCGGGAATTCCGACGTGGGCTTGATTGGGAGCTTTACCTCTTTTATTGAGATACATAGCCGGTCTCCCTCAGAGCCAGTCTCTCGTTATGACGCCCGCTTCAGCGGCTTCTTCTCCATAGGGGGGAGAGATGCGTTGTAATCAATGATCGTCCGAGCGAGACCGGAGGCCTGCTCTCGCTCGATGTCCCGATACAGCGATTCCACCGTGCTTCGGACAAACGTCTTCGCCTTTTCTCCTCCATGCTCCCGCTGGATGAGCTCAATAAACAAACCGCTGACCGGAAAAAGCGGGTAGGTGAAGCGCTGCTTGAGCGGTCCAAACCCGTCCCTCCCCTCTTTGACCGGCCCGCTGAATTGCACACCCAGGGCTTCCCACTCACGGCAGACCGCGTCGATATCATCGACCTCAAGAGCAAAATGCTGCACTCCCTGCCCGTACTTCTCAATGAACTCGTTGATCTGAGACTTCATCGTCTTGTCCCGGCCCCGCATGAGCGCAACCCTGGCGTCGCCTCGCTGCACGACGACGGTATCCATCGACGATTTGTCGCTCCCCACATCCCGAGCCGACCAGATCACCTCAAAACCGAGGACCTTGGTAAAGAGGAATTCCGTCGCGTCGAGGTTCTCCACACAGAGCGTGATGTGATCTATGCCGGCTATGCGGTTCATGGTGATACCTCCTCCCTGCGGAGCGGAATTCACCGGACTAGAACTCGACTCCTCTCTCGCCCAGCGATCTTTCGGAAGGCAGCCAACAACGTAATTATCATATCGCTCGATTGAATACTACTATCAAATAATAGCGATAGCAAGATGCATTGATATGACCACATTTCACTAATGGTCACATTTACCTTATTGACCATATCATTTCTATCCACTCACGCTATTGCCACAGTGATATTAAAAGTATATTATCATCAGTGAATCCTGGATATTGAGAACAATTCAACATCCTATTCGCTTGGAGTCCGGAGGTTCTATGACCTTCTATGAGGAAATGCGAGAGGCCGTGCTTGCGCATGGGGCTATCAACAATTCGCACCTCGATCGCTTTAGATCGGGGGCGCTCTCCGATTCGGAGCTCAAGGAATTCGCGGTTGAGTTCTACAACTTCGCCCGTTTCTTCCCTCGGATCCTGGTTGCTCAGCTGGTGAATACCGAAGACGAACAGGTTGCCGACGAATTGACCAAGGTCCTCTACTCCGAGTTGGGCGACGGACAAACCCGGAACCGCCATGAATTACTCTATCGAGACTTCCTGCGATCCATCGGGATCGATGTGCATGAGGCCATGACTCGTCCCACGCTCCCTTCAACCCGCGCCTATATCGAGGGGATGGAACACCTGTACAGCAACGGGAACCATGCCACGGCTCTGGGCGCATCCTTTGGCCTTGAGAATATGGCGATCACGATGTGGGATCACCTGATCCCTGGGCTCACATACTTAAAGAAGGCTCGCCATCCGCACCTGAACATCACCTATTTCACCTTTCACCGGCAACTCGAATCCACCCACGAGGAAGCAATGGCGCACGCAGTGGCGGTGGCGCAGGGTGCGGGCGATGCCGGGATGTCCGATCAGGACAAGGATGACTTCCGGTACGGGGTCACCGCCGTCCTCGGCTATCTGGAGGGATTTTGGATGGG
>CAYHNM010000308.1:0-2577 GCA_964357985.1 uncultured Nitrospira sp.
CCGTTTTTCCGCAGGCAATATAATCTAATATTTTCACCGGATACGTCTCTCCCCGGTCCCCGCAGACCTCGGCTAAACACACATCCATGTCTCCTTTCAACAGCGGAACATGCGCATACGGGACTCGACCGGTCCAGGTGATCCAGGGAGAGAGGCCTCGCTGAGCGGCCTGCTCACGAAGAGCTGTCGCCTCCTCTCCGTCCCCGACCATTAAGAGCCGCACGGACGAACGCCTTGCGTGCAGGCGTTCAAACGCCTCTAGCAACGTGGCCAGTCCTTGATACTGATAGAAGCTCCCGACAAATCCGATGTACTCACAGGCCGGGTCCAATCCCGCCTCTTGCACACAGCGGTTCCTCTCCCTCGGATAAAACAACGACACGTCCGACCCGCTGGGGAGCAGCGCCACACGATCGGCCGGCACTCCGTACTGTGCCTGCACGAGATGACCCAATCCTTCCGTCAACACGACCACACGATCACACCGGCGAAGCGCGAAAGAAGCCAGGACATGCGTCAAGCGACCACGCCATCCACCGGCACCCCACGGGGGAACCGGCTCGCCGTTCACTTCGCAAATACAGGTCGCGCCAAAGACACGCGCGAGCAGCAACGGGTGAAAGCTTTCCATCCAACGGTAATACACCACCGTCGGCCGCTTGCGGAGGCCGCGCCAGAGTCCTGAGAAGCATGCCAGCACCGCGTAACTGATCGGACGAATGACCGATCCCGGCAGCATGGGAATCGGTACGACCCGCGATCGTCTCGGCACCAAAGCCGACCGATACCTCGGAGCAAACACGGTGACCTCGTCGCCGACGGACGCTAAGGCATCGGCTAACGCCCAGATCCGCACCAACCCCACCGGGTCAGTCGGCGCATCCGGTTCATGCCAGTAACAACAGATCCACCAGTTCATGCAAGCCTCGGTTCACCGGCGACCGGCCGTTCGGCGTTCGACAAGCGAGGCAGAATCATCACCAGCCCCGCACACAACCAGAACGGCTCCATGATGCGGATAATGATAAAGGTGTTGGCTCCCACGGCGTGAGCCAACAGCGCAACAAGGCCAAGCCAGACGCCTAAGGCCAGTCCCTTCGCAAACGGATCGTCTTCCGTCGCATAAATCCTTCGAGTACTCAGCCACAACCGCGCAGTAATGACGATGAAGCAGAGAAGGCCGGCCAGGCCGGTCTCACCGATAATCTTGACGTACTGCGCGTCGGCCCAGGCATAGCCGGTAATCCCGCGGCCAAGAATCGGATTGTGCACCCAATCCTGCAGCACATAGGCCCAGGACCGGAGGCGCTCCGATGTCGAGAGATCCAGCCCCACCTGGCCGACTTGAATCTCGCCTCCGTACTGGCGACCAAAGAAGGTTTCGTTAATACGAGTCTTCACGTTGTCCGGGGCAAAAAGCGGCAAGAGTGCCATGGCGAGCAATAGCAGGACCACGACCCGCGGTTTTCTCCACTGAGACGCTCCGACGGCCAGCACCAGGACTGCCCCGGCCAGATACGAGGAGCGCGAGAGGGTGGCCATCAAGGCCAGCAGCCCACATCCGCCCAGGACCAGAAGCGCCACACGGATCGGACCGGTCTTCATGTGAATCAACAGCCCCGTCACGATGGCGAGGAGAAACACGAGATAGCCGCCCAGCGTATTGGGCTCGCCGACTTCTCCCTCGAACGGCGCCGTCGCCCGTTGCCCGCTCGGAATCTGATAAATGGCATAGAGACTGATAATGAAGCCGGTCACGAGCAGCGCGGTCACGAGTCCCACGACCTGCTGCTTGGACGTCACGTGATTCACCACCATGAAGTACACGAAGAAATATTCGAAGTATTTCAAAACGAAGAAGAAGCCCGTAACCGGCTGCACCCGACCGGCCAAGACTCCCACCAGCGTCGCGACGACGCACACGATCATATACGCCGCGATAGGACGATTGAGCGGCGTCTCCCGAAACAGCCCGAGTTCTCTGTATACGACCGTCTTGACCAGCCATCCGAACCCGATAATGACAAGAAACACATCATCCAACCGAAACGACAACTCGCGCACACCGACTCCCCGCCCCTCGACTCGACCAACCGCAATTTCCGGAGACAGCAGCATGGAAAAGATAAGCAGGTACAGCGCGGCGGGCACCGAGGTGAACGCGATCAGGACGAGAAAGAAACCTAAGGTGGCCTTCAGTCCGACGGTCGGAGTGGTCAGCGTCAAGCCAAGCGCGAGCATCACGGCCAATGCTGTGACGACGATCACATCGTTCGGTTTAACAGTCGCGTAATACACAGGTTCCGGACTCCCATCTCACACTCACCGATACTCGTAACGGTACAACCCGTATTCAGGAGTCACTTCTGACTTCACATTGGTGAGCACCACGCCCATGATGTTCGCCTGTGCATGGTCCAACAAGAACTTGGCGCGTTTCAGCGCGTTACGTCCGATCCTCCCGACTTGATAGACGAGAATCGTCCCATCGACCCGCGAGCTGAACGCCACCGCATCGGTCACCGGCAGGATCGGAGGCGTATCAAACAACACCATGTCATAGTCCTGCTGCATTTC
>CAYHNM010000309.1:0-2576 GCA_964357985.1 uncultured Nitrospira sp.
GGACCTGCAAGCGCAAGCGGGCCGGTACGTGGTCGGCAACGAAATGGCCTTGCTCTATCAGCGTCACGGCGGCGTGGGGCTCAACGCCTCCACCGGAAAAGATCTCACCCGCTATACGATCAACCTCCCAGCCAACCGGTTGCCGGTCTGGGCGGCGATTGAGGCAGACCGGATGGCGAATCCGATCCTCCGCGAATTCTACAAAGAGCGCGGCGTGGTGATGGAAGAACGCCGCCTGCGTAACGACGACAGTCCGAATGGACTACTCTTCGAAACCTTTACCTCTGCGGCCTTTCGGGCGCATCCCTATGGCGTGCCGACCATTGGATGGGGATCGGACATTCTGTCGCTGACTCCGGCGGCGACTGAGGCCTTCTTCAAGACATATTACGGTCCGAATAACGCGACGATTGCCCTCGTGGGGGATATCAACCCGAAAGAGGTCATTGTCTTGATCGAACAGACGTTCGGGAAGATTCCGGCAGCGAGCGCCACGCCCGAGATCATGACGGTGGAGCCGGAGCAGCGGGGCGAGCGCCGCGTCGAGGTCGAGTTCGATGCCGAACCGATCGTGGCGATCGGGTATCACAAGCCGGGCCTGGGCCATCCCGACGACGATGTGTTCGACGTGATCGATGAAATCCTGACCGACGGGCTGACGTCCCGCCTGCAGACCATCCTTGTCAGGGAGAAACGGCTGGCCGCGTCGGTCGGATCCGATGCCAACTACCCCGGCGTCCGCGCTCCGAATCTCTTTATTCTCACCGCCACTCCGCTGGCGCCTCATACCACGGTGGAGGTGGAGGCGGCGATCTATGCAGAATTGGAACGGCTCAAGACCGAGCCGGTGCCGGCGAAAGAGCTACAGAAAATCGTCAATAATATCGACGCGGACCTGGTGCGGGCTCTGCGCTCGAACAGCGGGCTCGCGTCTCAGCTGGCGTTGTTTCAGACGGTGGCAGGTGATTGGCGGCATGTCTTGAAATCCCGAGACCGGATCGCCGCAGTCACGCCGGCGGATATTCAGCGGATCGCCAGGCAGTATTTCACGAAGTCCAACCGAACCGTAGGCACGCTCGTCAAGCACGCGCGCGAGAAGAATCTGACGGCAGGGAATGAGGTGGCACGATGAATGGGGCAGAAATCGAAAAACAGGGGACGAGAGGGACTGGAGTGTTGGGGCTCTTCGGTATGGCGGTATTGCTCGCATGTTCGGTCACCACCGCCTGCGCCGCCGGCCCGGCTCTGAGCGACCCGCGGACGATGACCTTTAAGCCAGTCGAGTTTACCCCGCCGGAGCCGAATCGCGTGGTGCTCGACAACGGCATGGTCGTGTATCTCCTGGAAGATCATGAGCTGCCTCTCATTACGGTGACAGCCACGATGAAGACCGGCACCTGGCTCGATCCGGCCGATAAGATCGGCCTCGCGTCCCTCACGGGCGCCCTCATGCGGACGGGCGGTGGGGGCGGGCTCACGCCGGAACAGGTGGATGAAGAATTAGAACACTTCGCAGGGGATGTCGGTGTGTCGATCGGGCACGAGTCCGGCTCTGCGTCGCTCGATGTGCTGAAGAAGGATCTGAAGCGCGGGCTCCAGATTTTTTCCGGTCTGCTCCGGACGCCGGCCTTCGAACCGGCGCGGGTCGAGATCGCGAAGTTGCAGGCACTTGAGGGCATCCGCCGACGTCAGGACAGCCCCGGCTCAGTAGTGGGGCGAGAGTTCATGAAGTTGCTGTATGGCCCGGACCATCCGTCCGCACGGGAAACCTCCATCGCGTCGATCACCGGCATTACCCGTGCCGATCTCGTGGCGTTTCATCAAAACACCATCCATCCCAACGGCATTATTTTGGGGGTGACCGGTGATTTCAAGACCGCGGACATGTTGGCGGCCTTGCGCGAAGCGTTCGGAGATTGGGCCAAGGGAGCCGTGCCGGAACTGAAGATTGCCGACGTGCCGGAGAGTCAGAGCGCGACGCCGGCCATCCGGTTCGTCGACAAAGAGACCTCCCAGACGCATATGCGGGTCGGTCATCTCACGATCCGGGAAAATGATCCCGACTACGTGGCCCTGGCCATTGCCAACGATATCCTGGGGGGAAGTTCTTTCCGGAGCCGGCTCTTCAACGACGTGCGAACAAAGCGCGGGCTGGCCTACTCGGTCGGCAGCCGCTTGATGGCGGGCGTGCACGATCAAGGCGTCTGGCTCATGCGGGCGGAGACGAAGCTGGTCTCCACGCAGGAAGTGGTGAGCCGGTTCATCGCCAACATTGAACGGATGCGGACGGAACTGGTCACCGACCGGGAATTGGCTGAGGCGAAAGAGGCCTACGTGAATTCGTTCGTCTTTTCGTTCAGCAGCCCCTCGGCGATCGTCAGCCGGTTAGTGGAGCTGGAGAACGACGGATTGCCCAAGGATTTTCTTCAGCAGGTACGAGAGAAAGTGGTCAAGCTGACCAAGGAAGACGTGCTGGCGGCGGCGAAGAAGCATCTGCATCCCGACCGATTGAAGATCATCGCCGTCGGATCCGGCGAGACGCTGCCGAAAGTGCTCTCGACCTTTGGGGAAGTGAA
>CAYHNM010000310.1:0-2568 GCA_964357985.1 uncultured Nitrospira sp.
AGCACGGTGGCCTGTTCGGCGGCCTCGTCGCGCGAGCCGGTATCTTCATCGAAGAGCGATTGCGGCGCCTTGGCTTCTGTGTGTGCTTCGCCCAGGCGATGGCCCACGGCCTCCATCGCAATGGTTGCGAGGCTGTGGTCGCGGCGGTTGGGGTTGAGCAGGTAGTCTGCGACCATCGTATCGAGATAGGGACCGGCGACGGTGACGCCGATGCGATGGAAGGCGAGCAGCGTGGCTTTCAGATCATGCACGACCTTGGTGCGCGTCTGGTCATGCAACAGCGTCGTGATCGGGCGCATGTAGGTGTGCACATCGAGCGGGAAGAAGGCGGTCTGGCCTCCCGATGACAGCGCGAATCCGAGCACGTCGGCTCTGACGCTGGATCCACCCGAGAGGAGGCATTGCACAGCGAGAGGGCTTCCTGCGGGAAGGCTCGCCACAAACCGCTGTGCCGAGGGTTCGTCTTGTATGATCGTGAGTGCCGCTGCCGGGGTCTCCGGTGGCTTGGCTGCAGGTTGAAGCGTTTTCAGCAGTGCCGTAAATTCCAGTTCGCGGAGCAGGTCGGTGAGTTGGTCCTGGTGCGGCGGCTTGACCCGGAAGGCCTCCGCGTCGAATTCAACCGGGCTGTTCACGTCGATGGTCGCCAGCTTGCGGCTGAGTCGGGCGTTGTCGGCCTGCTCGATCAGCATCGCTTTGATGCGTGCCGGCGTGACTTCCTCGACACGGCGGAGTAATTCGTCGATCGTGCCGAACTGCGCGATGAGCTTGACCGCCGTTTTTTCACCGATACCTTTGACGCCGGGGATGTTGTCCGAGGCATCGCCCATGAGCCCCATGATCTCGATGACCCGCGCCGGTTCGACGCCGAACTTCTCGACACACTCGGGTTCGCCCGACCACTTGTCCTTGACGGGATCGTAGATGCGCACGTGCGGCGTGATGAGCTGCAGCATATCCTTGTCGCCGGTGACGATCACGACGTCATCGCCGGCGCGCTCCGCTTTTTGAGCGAGCGTGCCGATCAGATCGTCCGCCTCGTAGCCGGCCTGCTTGACGGCGGGAATGTTCAAGGCTTCCACGGCACGATGGATGTAGGGGATTTGCGCGCTCATGCCCTCGGGCATCGGGGGGCGCTGGGCTTTGTATTCTTTAAACTCCTGCTGCCGCAGCGTCGGTCCGCGCTCATCGAACGCGACGACGATCCCGTCTGGTTTCCGCTCGCGCAGAATCTTCAGGAGCGTGGTCATGAAGCCGTAGACCGCGTTCGTCTGGAGGCCCTTGGAATTGTTCAGGGCCGGGAGGGCGAAGAACGCACGATAGATGTAGGCGCTTCCATCGATCAGATAAAGCGTCTTGCGGTTGGAATCGGTCGTCATTATAGCGGCTTACGAGTCTGGCGCAAGGGTCAGGGGTGGTTTGTCGAACTTGGCGCGCATCGCATTGAGGGCCTGCAACACGGTGTGCTGGCCGACGATTTTTGCCTCCAGCTTCCGCTTGCCCGGAAAATCCAGGAGCGAGATGCCGATGAGCATGGTCAGGATCCCCTGGCCGGGAAGAAACAGCATGGCGAGACCGGCCAGCAGAAACACGGCGCCGACCACATTCTTGACGATCAGCCCGGCCAATCGAAGGACCGGGTGGTGATCCTTCATCCAATGCCGCGGCGTGCGCGTGTCGAAATAATCGGACGGGAGCCGCACCATAATGAATGGAATGGCGATCAGGGTACCGATAAATCCGACCAGCGAACCGACTGTCAGCCAGATGAGCACGTGGACCGGGACATATTGTGTGACTGTCGCGAGAATGGCATCCATGCGGGGGAGATCCTAGCATGGGGATCCTCTCAATCGGAAGGGCCAGGCGCGCATGGTTTACCTCGCAAAGGACGGCGTCATATAATGGCGGCAGTGTTACCGGAGCGAGCGAATCCTTTATGCGTGTGCGGGCTCTCATGACCTGGCGACTGCTGGTATTCTCGGCCTGCTTGGCATTCACTGGGGTGATGCTGTGTGCGGTTCCCGGGGTTGTACTGGCCGAGGGAAAAGACGATCTCCAGGTTGAGATCACGAAAAAAGGGTTGGGGAAAGAAGTGGTCATCACCCAGGGCGCGAAAGAATGGTTTATGCTGATTGAAGTGACCCCGGAAAATACGGTCGTGGTCCGACAGGAAAAGGATCACGACAAGTATCTCGTCGATGAAAGCGAAACCCACGACCGGCCGTTGGTGCCTGCCGAAGTGGATGCGGCCATTGCCGATTACATTAATAGCGTGAAGGCCCGTGCCAAGAAGTAACGGCACCATGTCCAAGAAGCCCAAATTCGTCATCTTCGCGCATAACGCTACCTACGATAAGCTGCATCAAGTCGCGACGCTCGGCATGACGGCGGCCGCGATGGGCAAAGACGTGATTGTCGTGTTGTTGTTCTGGACGATCAAGAAGTTGGCCGAAGGGAAGATCGACCAGATCGACTTTCCGCCGGAGTATGCGGACTCTGCCGAGGAAGTCGCTCGCTTGTTGAAAGAGAAGAAGGTTCCGAAGATTTCTGAAATGTTTCAGGATGCCA
>CAYHNM010000311.1:0-2565 GCA_964357985.1 uncultured Nitrospira sp.
CATTTGACTCCATGGGAGGCGCGGCCTAGAATCATCCGACCTGTGTCGGGTGAGCAGATAGTGGGTGAATCACCGGTTCACCCGATCGGGCCCATAGCTCAGGTGGTTAGAGCGGCTGACTCATAATCAGCTGGTCCTAGGTTCAAGTCCTAGTGGGCCCACCACATCTGATGTGGCCCATTGCGCCCCGAGTCGTGTCACTACGAATGTCGTGTGAAGGAGTCCGTTGAGCCAGAAACTTTCTCCCCTGCTCGCTCTGCAAAAACTGGATCTCCGCATTCTGGAGATTACTGAACAGCGTCGGAAAATCCCTGAGCGGTTGAATGTCGCAGAAGCGCCGCTTCGCGGGGATACGCAGTTGCTGACCGACGCGAAGACGGGGGTTGACGCGCTGGTGAAAGAGCGGCGTACGCACGAAAAAGATCTTGAAGCGCATGAAGCGCAGACCGAGAAAATGAAGTCACACGCGTCCGGCTTGAAGACCAACAAGGAATACCAAGCTCACCTGTTCGAAATTGAATTGGCGAACAAAAAGCGTGGGGAGTTTGAAGAAAAGATCTTGGTCTCAATGGACAAGATCGACCAGCTGCAAGGCACGATCAAAGAGCTACAGGGGAAAGTGAATGCGGCACAGGCCGTGTTTGCCAAGGAAAAGCAAGCGCTTGATGCGACGGACAAGGAACTCTCGACGGAACTGGCGCAGCTGGAGGCCCAGCAGCGTGAGGCGGCGAAACAGATCGAACCAAACTTGCTCGCGCGCTACACGCACATCAAACAGTCCCGGAAAGATGGGGCGATTGCCGCCGTGCGTGAAGGGATGTGCGCCGGATGCCGGCTCCAGATCCCGCCACAACTGATTGCGCAAGTCCGACGATCTGACGATCTCCACGTATGCCCGTATTGTCGCCGGATGCTCTATTGGGAAGGCGAGATCCCGACCGAATCCGCGTCGGCCTTGAGTGTCGCCAGGAAGAATGATCTGGAAGTCGGCGAGTCGGTTTAGGCGAGTCCTGCCAGTACAGCTTGGGTGGTCTTGAAGTGTAGCTTCGCGATGTGTGTCAGCCGTTCCTGCCCGTGTTTTTTCATCACCATTCGAGCGGCCAGTTCCACGGTAGACGAGGCTCCCTTCGGAAGTGTTGTTCCTACCTCTTCGGATAATCGTTTGAGTCGAATCAAAAACTCGGCGCGCGCGAGGATCGAAGCAGCGGCGACGGCCATGTCGGACTCGGCTTTTGGTCGCTGTTCCAGTACGATCGTGCGGCCCTTGGCTTGGAGCGCGCTCAGAATCAGCCGCTCATCTCCGAATTGATCCGCGATCGCCCGACCGCACGATACCTTGTCGAGCAGGTTTTCCAGGGCACGGGCATGGCCCCAGGCCAGCAAGCGATTTAAGTTCTTAATTTTCGCATACAGTTCATTGTATTTCTGCGGGCCGATCGCAACGATACTGTGGGGACAGATCGTTTTGATGTCCGGCGCCATTTCGAGGATCCGACCGTCCGAGATCTTCTTGCTGTCCCGCACCTGCATGAGGGCCAGTTCGCCTTGGGTGACGGCGTCCACAAAGACGGCGGCGATGACGAGCGGGCCGAAGTAGTCGCCTTTTCCCGATTCGTCGATGCCGATGCGTTCGATCGATGTATGGGTAGCTGCCACTACGTGCTCCCGGTAGAAATATTATCTAGGGCGCGGTAATCTAACGAATTGAAGCGGGGGCGGTCAATTGAATCACACGCCTGATCGACGAGTGATGCGTAAGGGAGAGCCTATGATAGTCAGGATACGGAGCATTCGACAGGTCGCGATCGGAGTGCTGCTAGCTACGCTGTTGGGGATCGGCGGGTGTGAAACCAATCCCTATACGGGCCGGCAACAACTCCTGATGACGTCAGTGGGCGAGGAAATGCAGATGGGCGCACAGGCTTACAGCCAGGTGAAGAGCGACCCGAAGATGCGTCAGTCCCAGGATCCGCGTGAGATCGAGCCGGTGAAGCGTGTTGCGGCGCGGATTATTGAAGCAGCTAAACGGTCGAAATATGGAGACATGGCGCAGCAGTTTCAGTGGGAAGTGACGGTGATCAAGGATGATAAAACGCTGAACGCGTTTGCGCTGCCGGGTGGGAAGATGGCGGTCTATACCGGAATCTTTTCGGTTGCCAAGACGGAGGCCGGGCTCGCGGCAGTCATGGGCCATGAAGTCGTTCATGCCCTGGCTCGCCACGGGGCGGAGCGAATGAGTCAGGGACAATTGACGAACGCCGCCCTGCAGGTGGCGGGAGCCGCGGCCGGAGCCAGCGGTGGCGGTGGGGTGATGTCGCAAGCGGCGATGGCGGCGCTGGGTGTCGGCGCGCAGGTCGGTGTCCTGTTGCCATTTAGTCGGAAGCATGAGTCGGAGGCCGACTATATCGGGATTCTCCTGGCGGCGGATGCAGGGTATGATCCGCGCGAGTCGGTAGGTTTATGGGAGCGGATGGCGCAGGTGTCCGGAGGCGGTGGTCCTGCCGAATTTATGTCTACACATCCGGGGCACGAGACGCGTATTGAACAGTTGAAGCAATGGATGCC
>CAYHNM010000312.1:0-2545 GCA_964357985.1 uncultured Nitrospira sp.
CACGGCCATCTCGGCAATCTTCGTTTCGGTCCGCACGCGCTTGGCGACGGAAATCGCTTTCTTGACGACCTTGTTCATGATGAGCCCGGTCGTCTTGTGCGAAAGCGCCGACTCAAAGGCATCTTTCAACTGCCCGAGGATCTGAGATTCACCCACAATCATCGAGTCGAGACTGGCCGCCACACGAAACAGATGCGTAATGGCTCGATCGCCGGCATGCCAATATAAATGCGGGGTCAGCTGTTCGGAGGAGAGGGACAGATGGGTATCGGCCAAGAATTCCTGGATCCGCCCATACCCCTGATCGATATCGTCGACGACAGAATAGACTTCAACACGATTGCAGGTGGACAGCAGTAAGCCTTCCTTCACGCCGGAATACGACGTCAGCCGGCTGAGCGCCTCGCCCATCCGGCTCTCCGGCACCGCCAGCTTCTCGCGAATTTCGACGGGCGCCGTCTTGTGACTGAGCCCGACTACGATTAAATGCATTTCACGACACCGTCCCGTAGCTCTTGAGGACCACGCCAATCAGCGTCAAAATGACGCCGGCGAACCCGATCACGGTTAAGTAGGCCGCGCGTTTCGCGCGCCACCCCACGGTCAGACGTCCAAGGAGCACGACAAAATAGAACAACCAGGTTACCAGCGCCCAGGTCTGTTCGGGATTCCAACTCACATAGGCCCCCTTGGCGAACTCCGCAGAGATGGCCCCGGTGATGATCCCGAGCGTCAGGAGCGGAAACCCCAGAATGATGGATTGCTGATTCAGATGGTCAAGAAAATCCAGTGCCGGCAGCTTGGCATACAACACGTTGAACCGTTTCGACTTGAGAAGGCGGTCTTGGATGAGATACATCACACCCGCAACGAAAGCGACGGCAAAACCCACCGTCCCCAACATGCTCAAGGTGACGTGGAGCCAGAGCGTTCGGAACATCGGCTGCAAGGTGGGAACCGTATCAGGCAGGGCCGCGGCTGAAATGAGAGACACCAACGCAAGCGGGACAATGAATGAGCCCAGCACGTGGATCCGATGGCGGAACTCGACGGCGAGAAATACCAGAATGAGCATCCAGGAAAAGAACGAGAGCGCCTCATGGACGCTCGGAGGAGCGGCAGCAGAACTCCCCACCATCCGCGCAACCAGTGCGAGAGTATGCATCACAAACCCTGCCGCAGTAATGGCCAGGGAGACTTTTGAAAGGGCTTCAGAGCGGCGCAGCAAGTAGGCAAGAAATGAAATGGTCGCGATGAAATACAATCCCATCGTCACCATGAAGCAGACTACGGCCATGCGGGCATTCCCTCTCTTGCGACGAACGACGAACCGTATCTTGCGGGATTAAAAGAGAATTATAGCGATGCGACGAGAACAGAGTCAACAAAGACGACCGGTGGAATCCCCCAGCTTACCGGCGAAGAAACCTGTAGGGTCGCTCTTTCTGGTCGGAGTTCCCATCGGGCACCCCGACGACATCACGATCCGTGCACTTGAGATTCTCAAACGGGTGGATGTGATCGCAACGGAGGATCCGATCGCCACGCAGGAACTGCTACGGCATCACAACCTGTCCGCCGTGCTCACGAGCTATGGACCGACGAGGATCAAAGAAAAAGTTGCGGTCCTGATCGATCGACTCCAACAAGGTACATCCGTCGCATTGCTGTCGGATTGCGGTTCACCTGTGATCTCGGACCCGGGGAGCCTCCTGGTTGCCGCAGCGCACAAACACTCCATTCCCGTCTGTTCTATTCCCGGTCCATCAGCCGTGACCGCTGCGATCGCCGCATCAGGTTTTTCTGCTGAGGCATTCCACTTTTACGGAGAGATCACAACAGCCACCGGCCCGCAGCAACGCCGTCTCATCCGTATCCTGACACATACAGAACCAACGATCTTTTTTTGCACCACTGAATCCTGCCCGGCGATATTAAACGTTATTGCCAGGACAGCCCCGCGCCGCAAAATCGCCCTTGCCTGCAACCTCACACTAGAACAGGAGACGATCCTCAGAGGCGCTGCCCGTCACATCGCAGAACGATTGAAACGAATCCGACCGCCTCAGGCAATTACAATGATCGTGGCAGGGGAACAACCGACCGGAAGAAAAACGGCAGCAAATCGTTCAAGAAACTAATCGGTCTCCTCCCGCCTGATACGCACCCGATACGCGGAGCCAACGCGATCCTGCGCAAGCACCGTGTGGCCCTCATTCTCCACACTGCGCGGAACATTCTTAATAGGATCCCCATCATCCAACAAGACCGCTAAAACCTGTCCCTGATCCATCGTCTCGAGCTTTAACTTGGTCTTCACAAAATTATACGGACAGATGACCCCGCGGAGATCCAGCTCAATATCCGTCGAAACCCCTTGCTGCCCGCTCCCATTATCGTCCATCTTCACACCTCGCTAATCAATACCAGTCAAGCCCGCGCGTCGATAAGAGAGTCACGTTACCAGCAACGACCCAAGACAACAAGGTCGGCAGAGCAAAAAAACGGGGCAGCCGAAGCTGCCCCCTCCCAAAAACAAGCGACC
>CAYHNM010000313.1:0-2526 GCA_964357985.1 uncultured Nitrospira sp.
ATTCCCTCGCTGGTCATGGGTACCCACGCCTCCGCGCTGCCGAAACGAACGCTCCTCGACGAGCCGTACACCTACGTCTGCCAGGGAGAAGGGCCGCACACGATTCTCGGACTGCTCCGCGTCCTGAATGGCTCACAGTCATCGCTGGCGAGCGTGCCGGGGCTCTGGTACCGGCAGGACGGACAAGCCGCTTCCAACCAGACTGCGCCGCCGATTGCAGACCTCGATGCCGTGCTCCCGGAACAGGCCTGGGATGTCCTCGACATGACCCGCTACCGCGCGCACAACTGGCATTGCTTCGACGACCTCGATGCGCGCCAGCCTTACGCATCACTGCAAACCAGCCTCGGCTGCCCCTTCAAATGTTCCTTCTGTTGCATCAATGCCCCATTTGAAGTGCCGATGCTGAGAACCTGGAGTCCCGACAATGTGATTCGCCAGATCGACCGGCTCGTCCGGGTCTACGGCGTGACCAATATCAAGATTCCCGACGAGATGTTCGTCCTGAATCGTCGCCATGTGATCGGCATTTGCGATCGCATCATCGAGCGCGGCTACCGTCTCAATATCTGGGCCTATGCGCGCGTCGATACCGTACAGGATCACGTGCTCGAAAAACTGAAAGCAGCCGGGTTTCATTGGCTGGGTCTGGGCATCGAATCCGGCAGTCAGCATGTACGGGACGGAGTCGAGAAGGGACGCTTCGGGGAGCCGGAAATCGTGAATACCGTCAAGAAAATCCAGGCCCACGGTATCCATGTCGCCGCCAACTACATCTTCGGCCTTCCAGACGACACACTCGACAGCATGCAATCGACACTGGATCTCGCGCTCGCCCTCAACACCGAATGGGCCAACTTTTATTGCGCCATGGCCTATCCGGGGTCGCCGTTGTATGCCCAGGCAAAAGAGAAAGGGTGGTCATTGCCGGACGATGCCGGCGGACCGGGCTGGATCGGTTACTCGCAGCACGCCTACGACACGCTCCCGCTCCCGACCGACAGGCTGGCAGCGACTCAGGTGTTGGATTTTAGAGACCGGGCATTCCAGCTGTATTTTCAGAGCGCCGGCTATCTCACGATGCTTGACCGGACCTTCGGACCTCGCGTCGTACAGCATGTCACGGATATGTGCGCGCACAACGTGCGCCGTCGCCACCACGATCTGGCGGCGGCCCCGGCAGCCTAACCACGACCTTAGGGAGAGACGGCATGATCAAAGTTGCGGATTACATCATCAATACATTGGCTGAGCGTGGCATCGATAAGATGTTTGTCGTGTATGGCGCCGCCAACGGCGATTTGATCGACGCCTTCACGCGAACGGCGGCCACCGAATACGTCGCCGTCATGCACGAACAGGCCGGGGGATTCGCCGCGGAAGCGTACGCCAAAGTCAAAGGGGTGCCGGGAGTCGCCATTGCCACCAGCGGGCCGGGGGGCATGAACTTGCTGACGGCGATGGGCAATTGTTTTTACGATTCGATCCCTTGTGTCTTTATGACCGGTCAGATCAATTCGCGCTTCCTCCGTCCGGATCCGTCTATTCGACAAATCGGGTTTCAAGAAACGGACATTGTGGCGATGGCGGCGCCGGTGACGAAATACGCCAAGATGATTCTGAAGCCGGAGGATGTCCGGTATGAACTGGAAAAAGCCTTGTGGCTTTGCCAGAACGGCCGTCCCGGTCCGGTGCTGCTCGATATTCCGCTGGATGTGCAGAAAGCCACGATCGACGCGAAGCAGCTGATCGGGTTCGAAGCGCCGGCGGCGGCAAGTTTTGATGTCGAGGTCGTGGATACACAGATTCAGCGCTTGCTGGCCGATCTGCGGTCGGCGGAGCGACCGGTCATGTTGATTGGAGGGGGCGTTCGACTCGCTGATGCGCAGGATGAAGTGCGCGAACTCGGCCGGCGCTTACACATGCCCTGCTTCCCCACCTGGAATGCGTTGGACGTCATTTCTTCCGACTACGAATATTACGGCGGTCGTGTCGGAACCTATGGCGGCGCCGGACGCAATTTCGGCATCCAGAACAGCGATCTCCTGCTCTCGATCGGCAGCCGTATTTCCGGCCGCATCACCGGCGGGAATGTTCAGAGCTTTGCGCGCCACGCCAAGAAGTATCTCGTGGAAATCGATCCGGCCATGGTGCAGCGAAAATTCCAGCAGGTGCCGTTCGACGTCAATATTCTCTGCGATGCCAAAGTGTTCACGCGCCGGCTGTTCGCCGCACTGGATCGCAGCAAGAAGGGGTGCGGCAACTGGGCGGGATGGACGGCTCAAGTCATGGAGTGGAAGCACAAGTACGATCCCGTCAGGCCGGAGTTCTTTGCCCAACGGGAGCGCGTTCACCCCTATGCCTTCATGCGGCGTCTGTCCGAAAAGATGGGTGCGACGGATATTCTTGTCGGCGATTGCGGAGGCAATATTGTCGTCAGCAACCATGCCTTCGAGACCAAGTATGGCCAACGGAACCTGACGAACAACGGCAATTCCCCCATGGGCTTCTCGTTTGCCGGTGCCA
>CAYHNM010000314.1:0-2524 GCA_964357985.1 uncultured Nitrospira sp.
TTGAGCCGGACCCTGTACGGCGTCCTGGCGCCGGTGCAAGGGCCGTCGCTGGAACAGTTGATCGAGAAGGGGCCGAAGCCCTTTGTGGTCCTGATGGTCGGGGTGAATGGCGTCGGGAAAACGACGACCATCGCCAAGATGGCGCAACGGTTGGTACAGGGTGGTCGCCGGCCTTTGCTTGTGGCTGGCGATACCTTTCGCGCGGCGGCAATCGATCAATTGCAAGTGTGGGCGGATCGGGTTGGTGTGGACGTGATCCGGCATCGCCACGGGGCGGATCCGGCGGCCGTCGCGTTCGACGGCATCGTGGCCGCCAAGGCGCGCGCGGTCGATGTGGTGCTCATTGATACGGCCGGCCGGCTGCATACGAAGTCTAATTTGATGGAAGAATTGCGGAAGATCGTTCGAGTGATCGGTCAGGCGCTGCCAGGGGCGCCGCATGAAATTCTATTGGTGTTAGACGCGACGGTCGGACAGAACGCGTTGGCGCAAGCGCGACAGTTCAAGGAAGTCGTCGGCGTCACCGGATTGGCGCTCACCAAACTCGATGGGACGGCGCGTGGCGGGATTGTGGTGGCCATCGCCGATGAACTGAAGCTTCCTGTCCGTTTGATCGGCGTGGGGGAGGCGGTCGAAGATCTGCAGGATTTCAATCAGGAAGCCTTCATTGCCGCGCTATTCGGTCAACCGGCCGCTCGGTCATAACCCGCCATTTTCTTTTCGCTCCGAACCCCCTGTGCTATGGTGGTGACGTATCTCTTTGGAGATTGTTGCCAATAGCATTCACTCGATTCAGAGGCAGGGGTTTCGAATGATCAAGATCTTAATCGTCGACGATGACCAGATGAACTGCGATCTCCTTCAGACCGTGTTTATGCGGCATGGGTATCAAGTGATCACCACGACCAGCGGCCGTGAAGGGCTGAATCTGTTTCGTAAACATACCCCGCGCATTACGCTGCTCGATCTGCGTATGCCGGAGATGGACGGATTGACGGTCTTGAAAGAGATTCGGGCCATCGATCCCGAGGCGCCGGTCATTATTCTGGGGGGCGGAGCCACAGAAGTGCAGGAGAATCAGGCCCGCTCCCTGCGAGTCACCGACTTCATCCGGCGCGGGCTGTCGCTCGATATTCTGGTCGAAGCGGTGCACCGGGTGTCTCAGATGCCGGCCAAGATCAATCCGACGCCAGTCTCCCCGATTCCCCCGTTCGCTGGGCAAGAGACGGCGGAGTCGGTGTTGGTCGTCGATGACGATCCGCTTGTGCGTGATTTGCTCGTACAGTTCCTCAGCCTGCGCGGGTACCGGACATTGGGTGTGAAGGATGGCTATGAAGCGTTGCGGGTCGTCGAAGAAGCCGCGCCGGATTTGTTGCTGCTCGATATGGTGATGCCCGGATTGTCCGGGATTGATGTGCTGAAAACGCTCCGGGAAAAAGAGTATCCCGGCGGCGTGATCATCATGACCGGGAGTCACAACGAAGAGATGTTGGAGGAAGCCTGGTCGTTGGGTCCGCAAGAAGTGCTGGGAAAGCCGATCGCGCTTGATCGTTTATTAACGGCTATCCAGCTTGTGCTCGTCTGTCGCGAGTGCTAAAACCCTTCCGATGCCAGTCGGAAGCACGCGCCTCGGTTTCATCACTCGTCTCATCGGATTCTCGCTGCTCCTGCCTCTGTCACAGGGCCAGGCCGGCGATCTTCCTGCGTCTCCTCCTGCCATTATCCGGCACGAACTTCGTGCGAGTATCGATCCTGACCAGCATCAGCTGATCGTGATCGATCGGATGGTCGTGCGAGTCGGTGTCTCTCAGCCGCCGCTGGACTTCACGTTGGCCAAATCGTTACGTCTCGATACGGTGGCTCTTGTGACGAAGGTGGGGAACGAAGAGCGCCTGACACCGGTCTCGACGTCGCTTGGCGATGCGGCAGTCGATTCCAATCTCCGCTCCCTCCTGGTCTCGCTGCCCGATCATCAACACGGAAATGTGACACTGGAATGGCGGTATCGCGGCGTGATCGATGATCCACCGCGTGAACCTCGGCATCTGCGATTCGTGACCCCGAGCGAAACGTCCGGGCACATCGGCCCGGAAGGGGTGTATTTAAGCAGTGAAACTGGCTGGTATCCCGATTTGGCAGGCTCGCTCGCATCCTATGCGCTGACGGTTGAGATGCCGGGTGGATGGACTACGGTGAGTCAGGGGCGTGGAGGTACGAAGCAAGATTGCGCGAAGCCTCGTTCCGATGGATCGTGCCGTACCGTGCAGACATGGGAATCAGGCGTGACCGAAGCGCTTACTCTGGTGGCCAATCGATTTACGGTCACGACGCGGGATTGGAAGGGTGCCAGTGGACAAGCGGTCCATCTGGCGACCTATCTGTTTCCCGACGATGCCGCGCTGGCCGATGAATATCTGGATGCGACCGTCAAATATCTGGACGCCTATGTCCCCTTGCTGGGGGCCTTCCCCTTCGAGCAGTTTGCCGTGGTGGAAAACTTTTTTGCGAGCGGCTTGGGGATGCC